>JALYVD010000352.1 GCA_030853405.1 Acidobacteriota bacterium
TCCGGCGCCAAATAGCTAAACATCCCGCTCTGTTGTGTGTCTGTTCCTCGCATGCCGTCTACAACATTTAGACGTCTCCATGTTTTATCAGGTAACAGTCACGATGCGTTTTTCAGCATCCTGCTAGTCTTCAACCCCGGCTTGCTACGGCGCGGCAGCAACTTGAGCGCGTGAGAAACAAATCCTATTTGTCGGAACTCTCGGGGACCATCGGCACCGACCCAGCAGTACTCCTGAATCCCCTGAATTCACTGAATTCAGGACGGAGGGGGATTAAATCCGAGCACGCTATTCCTATGGAATATGTACCGTAGGGCTGGAGACTCAGATTAAAATAACCTCCGTCCCCTTTCCGTTTATTCTTCGTTTATTCTTCGTCGTTCTGAGCAGACAATTTCGCCACAACCGTCAGGTCTTCGAGCGTAGTCACATCTCCTGTAACCGCGTTCGACGTGACGATCTCCCGAAGTAGCCGCCGCATAATCTTGCCGCTGCGCGTCTTCGGAAGCGCATCCGTAAAGCGAATCTCCTCAGGCCGCGCAAAAGGTCCAATTTCGTGCGCGATCCATTGCCGCAGTTCGCCCGAGAGCTTCCCGTGATCCCAGTCGCCCTTCTTCAACGTCACAAAAGCGCACACCGCCTGCCCGGTGATCGCGTGAGGCTTCCCGACCACGGCCGCCTCCGCAACCGCGTGATGATGAACCAGCGCCGATTCCACTTCCATCGTGCTGAGCCGGTGCCCGCTGACATTCATCACATCGTCAACACGCCCCAGAACCCAGTAATACCCGTCATCATCCCGCCGCGCCGCGTCTCCCGTAAAATAGGCCTCCGGAACCCGCGACCAGTATTGTTCCTGAAAGCGTTTCGGATCCCCCCAAATAGTGCGAACCATGCTCGGCCATGGGTGGCGAATGATCATGTACCCTTCGCGGTTATTTCCTGTTGGCTGGCCCTTCAGATCCACAATGTCCACAAGCACGCCCGGAAGCGGCAGTGTTGCAGATCCAGGTTTCAAAGGCGCCGCTCCCGGCATCGCCGAGATCATGATCGCGCCTGTTTCCGTTTGCCACCACGTATCGACGATCGGGCAGCGTTCTTTCCCAATCACGCGGTGATACCATTCCCACGCCGCCGGATTGATAGGCTCGCCCACCGATCCCAGCAGCCGAAGACTCGAAAGATCGTGAGCGTTCGGCCATTGATCGCCCTGCCGGATCAGCGCTCGAATCGCGGTGGGAGATGTATAAAAAATCGTGACTCCCAAACGTTCAATGATGTCCCAGAACCTGTCGAACGCCGGATAATCGGGCGCGCCTTCGTAGATAACCGAGGTCGCTCCAACCGCTAGCGGCCCATACACTACATAGCTGTGCCCCGTCACCCAACCGCAATCGGCCGTACACCAGTAAATGTCCTTCTCCTGGATATCGAAGACCCACTTCATCGTCATGGCCGTTTGAAGCAGGTACCCGGCTGTCGTGTGAAGAATTCCTTTCGGCTTGCCTGTTGTTCCTGAAGTGTAAAGAACGAAAAGCGGATGCTCCGAATCGAGTTCTGCCGCCGGACACGTTTCCGCTTTCTGCGTCAGCTGAGGAGTCGCATCAAGTTGCGCGTCCCGATCGTGCCACCAAACATCGCGGCCCTCTTTCATGGCGGTTTCAGAGCCCGTGCGCCGATACACGATGACGTGACGAACATCGGGGCAATCCTCAATCGCCTCGTCCACCGCCGGCTTAAGCTTCACCTCTTTGCCGCGCCGCCAGCCTCCATCGGCCGTGATGACCACGCTGGCCGCAAGATCCTGTGCCCGGGCTTTCAGCGCCTCCGCCGAGAAACCGCCAAACACCACACTGTGTACGATCCCAAGCCGCGCGCACGCAAGCATCGCAATCGGCAACTCGGGGATCATCGGCATGTAGATAATCGCCCGGTCCTCAGTCCGATAGCCGAGTTCAGTCAACACGGTGGCAAAGCGGCACACGAGCCGGTGCAGCTCTTCATACGTGATGGTGCGCTTATCGCCGGGCTCTCCCTCAAAGATCAATGCCGGCTTCGTCCGCCGCTCGCTTGTCAGGTGCCGGTCCAGACAGTTGTAAGAGACGTTTATCGAGCCGCCCGTGAACCACTTCGCAAAAGGAGGTTCCCACTCAAGCGGCTTGGAGAACGGGCGAAACCACGTCAGCTCTTTTTCGGCAAGCTCCGCCCAGAAGTTCTCCGGATTCTCTTTGGCCCGGCCGTACAAGGCACGGTATTCGTCGAGACTGCGGACGTGGGCGCTTGAACTGAACTCGGCACTCGGAGCATACGTTTTCAAATCACTCATAGGAAAGTCGGCTTCTCAGCGCAGTGTAACGCACGCACCATCGCGTTGAGAGGCGGCGTAATCCATAGCATCATGGAGAGATGAATCTCGGCCGGGTACTGTTTGTGGCGGGACTTGCAATCGCCGCTCTTGGCTTGCTCCTGATCGTTGTGAACAAGGCCAATATTCCACTCGGACGCCTGCCTGGAGATCTCGTGTGGCGCGGGAAACATTCGACCATTTATTTCCCTTGGGTCACGTGTCTGATTCTAAGTCTTGCCGGCACACTCATCTTGTGGCTGATCAACCGGCGTCCGTAGTTAATGCACCAGTTAAATGCACCAGTTAATGCACCGTGCCTATGCGGTCAATCGGCCAAAATACAAACACCGCCTTGCCGTAGATGTAATTTCGCGGCACGAAGCCCCAAGCCCGGCTGTCGTTGGAAGAACTGCGGTGATCGCCCAGCACGAAATATTGCCCTGACGGAACAACCCTTGACGCGTAGCTGCGGTCGTCGCGATACTCGACCGGCACGTAATTCTCGATCAGCTTTTTCCCATTCACCAGAACATAGCCGTCGTCCACCGCGACTGTATCGCCGGGCAACCCGATCACACGTTTGATGTAAGACTCCGTCGGGTCCTCGGGAAAGTAAAACACCACCGTGTCCCCGCGTTTGATATCTCCGATACCGAACTTGTACGTGAACTGGTTGATGAATAGCCGCTCCTGATCGAAGAGGCTCGGCATCATGCTAGTGCCTTCCACTTTCACGGGCCGGTAAAGAAACAGAATCACCAGAACCGCTATCAGCACGGAAAGCATCAGATCCCGTAGCCACGAAATGGTCGTGATCAGGACAGACCTTTGATGTTCGGCATTCTCCGGCACGGCGGCGGAAACAGGCCTTACCGTTCCGGGAGCGGACTCGCTCATATGAAAAGATTACAGCTAATCATTCCTGACAACGGCAACTCTTGGTGAACTGCCGCTCCGGCTTGCTGAATTGGACGGGCGTGTCCAGGTTTGGTTTGCCCGTGACGGACCTCGCTATTGCGATTAACGGCGCGAAAGAAGTTCACGCTCGGCGCGAACCCAGTCGTCAACAGGCGACCCATGCCCATTTCCGCGCTCTACTGAGTACGCATGGGCAAGTCGTGCAATCTCTTCATGAGTTACACGGGGCTGCTCTTGCATGGAGTTGGAACCAACACTGGCTGCGGCGGCTTTCACTGCCGGTACATTCACTTCGGGTGCTGATCGGATTTCGTTGACCGGCGCGGTTTCTTGCGTCGGAATGGCTGTGGCTTTACGGTGCAGCTTCATGGATGCGCTTTCCCCGGTTTCACTCTTCGGCTTGGAAGACCTTGCGGTGCGCGGTGTCGCCGCTGTTTCGCCATTGATGACGCTCTCTGGCGACGCAACGTTTTCATCCGCGGTCTTGCGTGTCTTGTTCGAAGTCTTATTGGACTGCATCCCTCTATTTTACCCGGTAAAAACAAGTTTGTCAGTTTTGTTTTTCTTTGCTGTTCGGTGTTTGGGGCTATGGACAGCGGAGTGTACGGGGTGATACGCTTGATCGCGATCGGAGTTACGCTTGACATGCCCTGTGCCGTGGACCGTGGTTACGAATAACTATGCTCAACACAGGTGGAGAACCACCGGAGCAACTCGCCCCCAACGTAAGCCCTGACTTTTTAACGGGAAGTACGGAAATCGGTCTTGATCGAATCCGCACCAGGCTGCTGGACCTGACGAACCGGAATAAGCTTCTTAATTTCCGACATTCTAATGCCTCTTCATTGAGGGTCGTTGACGTAGCAATCGATGCGGTCTTCGAACGGTTGCTCGACAACGACAAGCTGGCCTTCTCCCCAGTTCCAGAACCGGATGTCGAAGACGGAATCGCGCCGTCCGCGAAGGATTACGCGAAGGAGTTGGGCTGGAATACGTCGTTCGATCTAGACGACTCTCCGGAGAACGCATCTTGTTTACCAGCCCTGCACTATCAGCAGGCGCTCGACACTGTTAGCCGAAAGATCGCGGCAGCGGCGAACACCGCAATTGAGGAATCGGGTACGAACATGCTGCACCTCGTATTCGGTTTTCTCGAATGGTACGAGTC
>JALYVD010000358.1 GCA_030853405.1 Acidobacteriota bacterium
AAATTCACCACGGATTTGACTGTCACGGCGGGTGTAACTACGGTTGCAGCCGGAACCGATCTGCTCACCGCAGTGCTTGGACAGATCAGTCCGGATCCGAAGCAAGTCGAAAAATTGAAAGACCTGCCGCAGGAACGTCGGGAATCGATTGAAGCCGCCCTAAAATCCGCACTTGAGGAGAGTTTCGCGGCTGGAGTGACGACGGAACTTTCTAAGGCAATAGAAAAGGACACCTTCTTTCTTTACGAACTGGATTTGACCCGGTTGGCGGGAGACGAAGCGAAATCCGCTGTCACGGCGGCTCTGCGTGGGAATTATTCGCAAATCGCCGTTCTGGCCGCCACTCCGGGTAGCGGGGTCACTGAGAAGAAAGCGATCTATACGGCCAAGCGGAAGACAGCGCACAACCTGACTATCCATCTTCTGAATTTCTTCCAGTTCTCCGACCTGAGCAGTCTTGCACTTACCGGAAGAGTGCAGTTCAGCCCGGAATCGGGCGCGCTCATTATTACCGACAGCGCTACCGCCGATCAAATCAAAGCGAGGACAGGCAGCCTGCACCCGGACGCAAAAAAGCTTCGCGCGCTACTCTTCACCAGCTCGCTCGTGACAGCCGCCTACCAGGGATCGAAAGCGCTGGTCGGGGCGCCCACCTTGTCATTTCGCTTCGAGTTCTTTATCTTGCACGCGGATACGAAGGCTGACGAGATGCGGCATGAACTAGCTACCCTCACGGCTGTCGACGCCATCAAGCAGGAGCAAATGATAGCGATCCTAGCGGACGGCCGTGCGGACTTCGACGCTACTAGCCTGAACGCTGGCATTCGCCTGGATGCCCTCAGTTCCGAGCGTCTTTTTCTGGCGAAAGGAAAGGCTCTTCCGGTTGACTTCTACGAAGTGATAGGCCGGAATGCGATGTCGGCGCTTCTCCAGAGCGATACCGATCCAACCACAACAGCCCGGCTCAAACCTCTAACGGACTTGGGCGTGTGGACGAGAATCAGCGACATTCTTAGGACAGAGGGGAATGCCGGTTTCGATACCAAGTTTGCAAGCCTTTCGCCCGCTGTGCGCGAGGACATTTTGGGAGATCACGAAGTTATCTCGTGGTGGGCGCAGGCCATGGCTGGTTTTGCCGACGCGCTTGAGCAGATTCAAACGCTGGTTAGAAACCAGGGCGGCTTTAACCCTGAAAGCGATCAGTTTAAGAAGATTCAGAAGGACTTCCAACACCAGGCAGCAGACGTCGTAAGCACTACCAAAGATCGTTTCGATTTGCCCTGGGGTTTGCTCGCTCTTTACCTCGCTCTGCTGCCCGAGATCAAGGTTGACGTGAACTTCACGTCGCCGGTGCTGACGCTGGGCGCTGAATCCAAACCGCTTTCGGTTGCTGGGGCCGCATAAGCCGATAATGAAGGCGTACACCTTTCATGCGCCTTGCCTTTACCGGGCTCTCTTCCTGGTTTGAAGAGAATGCCACTATCGTTACGCCTTCTCCCATCCTTTCCGCGATAGCGTCGCAGGAATTTTCACAATCTCAACTCCAGCACGGCCGCGAGAGCTGGCGGCGTCCCGTTATTTTGAGCGTCGATGCCTGGCTTACAACCTGTTGGCAAGAGGCGCGTTATTCAGATCCAAGCATCCCGCCGGTCCTTTCCACATCGCAAGAGCACCTAGTCTGGCAGACGATTATCGAAAGGGAAAACCCAGGGCTTTTCGACATCAATGCGACGGCGAGATTAGCACGGCGGGCCGCAACTCTAGTTGCCGAGTGGAACATTCCGCTGGAAGGAGAATCCTGGACGGACAACCAGGATGCGCAGCAATTCCTCGTCTGGTTTAAACAGTTCCGAAGTAAGTGCCTTGAAGAGAATTGGATTGCTCGAAGAGATTTGTGGAAACTACTCCCCCAGTGGGTTGCGGACGTTCCTACCGCCTTTGTTGGATTTGATCATCTCAGTCCGGGATTGAAAAGAATCCATGAGGCGTTGACGAAATCGGCAGTGTTCGGGACTGCGGGGGAATTCTCTTCCCCGGCGGTTCCTCTGACACTCTGCGAAAGCTTCAAATCGGAAGTCGAGCACGCGGCGCGTTGGGCGCGCGCTCTATTTGAGGAGCAGCCGACCCGCTCGATCGCCGTCTTTGTTCCGGAGCTTTCGACTAGGCGAGCCTTGATCGAGCGAACATTTCACAAGGTCTTCTATTCTGGGCTGGCATTTCACTTTGAGGCTCCGTCGAGCGACTCGGTTTTTCACGTGAGTGCGGCTCAGCCGCTTGCCGAGCATCCGTTGATTACGGGTGCTCTGCTGCTGCTCGATCTGGCGCGGGCGCGTATCGGGCACGCGAACGCCGCGGCGATTCTGCGATCCCCATTTATCTCCGGCGCCGCAGAGGAGCTAAATGCACGGGCTCTAGCGGATCTAAGTCTACGGAGGAGGCGCGAACTCGACGTAACGCTTCGCGACATTGAATATGCGTCGCGCAGTTGCCCGGTGTTAGTTTCCATCTGGCCGAAGCTACGAGGAGTGCTCCGGGACAAGCCGCACAAAGCCGAACTGGCAGGATGGGGGGAGTTTATCGGCGATCTATTGCAGTCTGTTGGATGGCCGGGAGACGTCGAACTCACCTCGCAGGAGCAGGAAGCGGTCGAGGATTGGAAGAACGCGGTGTCCGCTCTCGGCGCGCTCGGGATGGTTTCAGCACCGGTATCGTTTGAAACGGCGTTGAGCCACCTTCGGCGGGTTCTGTCCGGCAACGGCTTGGAGCGAGGCGACTGGTTTTCACCGGTTCAGATTCTTGACGCGTCGGAGGCAGCGGGTCTCAACTTCGATTGCGCCTTTCTTGTGGGATTGTCGGATGAGACATGGCCGCCGCCGTTGCGCCTATCGGCGTTGATCCCGCTAACGCTCCAGCGCGCGCACGGTATTCCCGGAAGCGAACCGCGAAGTCTACAGGTGGAACGTGAACGTTTGACGAAGTCTCTTCTAGTCAGCGCTCCGGTTCTCGCCGGATCGTATTCAGGCCGTTTGTCGCCCTTTGTTCAAAGCATGGTGCGGAATTCGCGCAAGGAACTGCCGCTGTGGAAGGGGAATCTTCCGGTGCAATCGTTTGCTCCGGTTGCGCTCGATGAGGTGGAAGACAAAAACGCTCCCGCGTTCGATTTGACGCACGGGACACGCGGGGGAACGAGCATCATCAAAGCGCAGTCGTTGTGCCCGTTCCGCGCCTTTGCCGAGATCCGGTTGCGGGCGCAGACGCCGGAGGATGCATGTTTCGGTTTCGACGCCCGAGATCGTGGCGGATTTCTACACAAGGCCCTGCAGTATGTCTGGCAGGACTTGAAGACTCAGGCGCGCCTTAAGTTGATGCCCGAGGCAGATCTGCAGCGGATCGTTCATGAAGCGGCGGCGCGCGCGGTTAGCGAACAGCCAGACAGCGCTTTCTATGAACAGTCCACGCTGATCGAGCGCGAGCGGCTGGAGGAATTGATACTCGACTGGTTAACCGATGTGGAGAAGCAGCGGCTTCAACCGTTCACAGTCGAAAGCGTGGAGGACGCGCTCGAATACAACCTGGCAGGTCTGCCCTTACGATTGAGGATCGACCGAATGGACCGGCTGAAGAACGGGCAGCTTGTGCTGATCGACTATAAGAGCGGCGCCCAGACGAAGAACAAATTGAACTGCCCACGTCCTTCCGAACCGCAATTGTTGGTCTATGCGGCGGCAAAAGGTTCGGAAGTGGACGGAATCCTATTCGGGCAATTGAGGGCGCGCGAGTTGCGGCTGGTTGGCATCTCGCGAGAGAAGCACTTCAAAGGAACTTCCATTGCGGTTCACAACGATAAGTGGGACGACGTGACCGAGGCTTCGCGTAAAGAGGTTGAAAGGCTGGCGCGGGATTTTCTGCGGGGCGATGCCTTGGTCGATCCCGTCAAAGGCGCTTGCGAATACTGCGACATTAAACCGCTGTGCCGGATCAGCGAGAAAACTGGACAGGAGCGCGAAGCAGATTGACGCCGGACAGAAGAGAACGCGAAGAAGCGCTTGACGCGGCTCGGTCGTTTATCGTCGAGGCTCCAGCGGGTTCGGGTAAGACGAGTCTGTTGGTGCAGCGCTATCTGCGGCTGCTGAGCATTGTCGAGCGCCCCGAAGCGGTGGTCGCGATGACGTTCACGCGCAAAGCGGCTGCCGAGCTTCGAGACCGCGTCTTGCAGGCTCTGGAAGAAGCCGAGATTAGGGATGATCTCGACGAGCATAAGCAGAGTACACGGGAACTCGCGCGCGAGGTTCTTAAGAGAGACCGCGAACTTGGCTGGAACGTGCGCGGCGATACGGGACGTTTGCAGATCCAAACGATCGACTCGCTCTGCGCGATGCTGACGCGGCAGATGCCAATTGTCTCGCATCTCGGCGGCGCTCCAAGAGTCGTCGAGAACGCGGCTGAACTATATCACTTAGCGGCGCGGCAGACGATCGGTGATCTGGCGGAAGGCGATGTCACGAAGCGCGGGCTGTTCCGGCGCGTGGCCTTGCATTTCGACAACGATCTGGGGCGCGTGGAAGGTCAGGTAGCGCGAATGTTGGAGCGCCGCGAACAATGGCGGGCTTTCCGAGACAGTTCGCATCCCGAAAATGTGCAGGACTTCTGCGACCTGTTGTGTCACGCAGAAGAGGCGCTGAAGAGTGTCTTTCGCGAGGCGCGCGAGGTAGATTTTACGGAGATCACCAGGGCGGCGATTGAAGCGCTGGGCGGTCCGGAATCGCCGAGCGATCTGCTCTACTGGCTTGACTACCGCATTGAGCATTTGCTGGTGGATGAGTTTCAGGATACGTCGCATTCGCAGTACGAACTGTTGAAAGCGCTCACCGGGCAGTGGTCGGATGGCGACAACAGGACGTTGTTTGTGGTAGGCGACCCGATGCAGAGTATCTACCGGTTCCGCGAGGCCGAAGTGGGGCTATTTCTGCAGTGCTGGCAGGAGGAGCGGCTGGGCGATGTGCGGCTGACACCGTTGCGGTTGGTAGCAAACTTCCGGTCTACTCCGGAGATCGTGGCGTGGACGCAGCAGACGTTCGCGCCGATCATGGACGTGGATGATCGCGCTCATGGGGGCGTGAAGCTGCGGCCGGCGGAAGCGACGAGACCGGAGACGGGTGTTGCGCCTCGCTTGATCTCGTTCGTGAACGACAAGGGCGATGAAGAGGCCCGCGCGGTGGTTGAGCTTGTAAAGACGTCGCTCGAGCTGGGGGACGCGGCAATCCTGGTGAGAAGCCGCAGCCAGCTTGGGTCTATTCTTCCTGCGCTTGGCAGGGCGAAGCTACGCTACGAGGCTATCGAAATCGACCAGCTTCGGGATGAGCAGCATGTGCTGGATCTGATCTCGTTGACGAGAGCGATTCTGCATCCGGGTGATCGGGTTTCGTGGCTTGCGTGCCTGCGCGCGCCCTGGTGCGGGATGAACCTACCGGACCTTTCAGCGCTGGCGGAGCGTGAGCAAGACCGGACGATCTTCGATCTCTTATCAGATCCGGAGAAGATCTTCGGAATGTCACCCGATGGGCGGACCAGGGCGGTACGAGTCCAAGAGATTCTGTCGCAGGCGGTCGCGAATGTGGGACGGTTGCCGCTGCGCGACTTGGTCGAAAAGACTTGGCTCGCGTTGGGAGGTCCAGCGGCGCTTCGCGAGCAGAGCCATCTGGACGATGCCGAGACCTACTTCGAATTGATAGAGGAGTTTGAGCGCGGCGGGATCATTCGAGATTTCAGCCTGCTGAATGAGCGGCTGGAGTTCCTGTTTGCGAAGCCGGTTACGGGCGCGGATTGCGTGAAGGTAATGACGATCCATGCGGCCAAGGGACTGGAATTCGACACGGTCATTCTGCCGAAATTGGGCGCGGGCGCGAGGTCATCCGAACGAGACCTGCTGGTGTGGACGGAGCAGATTGAAGCGGACGGCAGCGCGAAGCTTCTGGTGGCAGCCCAGCCACAACGTGGCGCACCGGACCAAGCCTATGAACTCGTTTGCGATGAGCTGGATGTCAAAGAACAACATGAGTTGAAGCGGCTGTTCTATGTGGCTGCGACGCGGGCCAAGAACCGGTTATATCTGATCGGCAACGCCGATGCAAATAAGGCTCGCACAGGCTGTATCAAGGCGGGCAGCAGGACGTTTCTGGGACTGATCTGGGCATCCGTTGCGGAGCAGTTTGATAGTGAATTGAGGCGCAAACACTGGCATCAAGTGCCGCTCTTCGCGAACTTTGGAGCGCCGGAAAACGTATTGCGGCGGCTTCCGGCGAACTGGCATGTTCCACGACTGGACCGGTCAGTCGAGTGGGAGCCCAAACTGCGGCGGGCGACAGCTTCCGCGCGGAAGATCAGCTACGAGTGGGTAAGCGATACGGGCCGTCATGTGGGAACCGTGGTACATGAGGTTCTTAAACGAGTGGCCGGGGAAGGCGTGAGCGCGTGGAATGCGGTGCGATTGGCTGGGCTTGCGGCTTTCTTCCGGTCCGAACTGCTGCGGCTGGGCGTGCCGCGGTCCGAGGAACTGGCCGCATCGAATCAGATTGGGAAGGCGCTGACGACGACGCTCGGGAGCGAGCGTGGGCGTTGGATTCTGAGTCCGCATGAAGAGGCTCGCTCAGAGTGGGCGGTCGGTGGACGTGTGGAAGACAGAGTGATTGCGGGCGTGGTGGACCGGATGTTTCGGGACGAACAAGGGCGGCTCTGGATTATCGATTACAAGACCAGCGATCACGAGGGCGCGGATGTCGAGAAGTTCCTGGATAAGGAGCAGGGCCGCTACAGTCCGCAGCTTGAGAATTACGCGACCCTGATTGGGCGGCTGGAGAAGGGGCCAATTTCCTTAGGGCTGTACTTCCCGCTGCTGGATGCGTGGCGCGAGTGGGCGTTCGAAGAAGAGGTTGGTGTGCCCGCTTCATACACTGGTTCTTCATGGCAAAGTTAACGGCGAATGTGAAGGCGGGGGGCTGCGCGTCGAAGCTGAGTCCGAAGATTCTGGATCGGGCGCTGCGGACCGTTCCCCGGGTTAAAAACGAGAGAGTTCTGGTCGGCTATGACACGGCGGACGATGCCGGGGTGTACGACCTGACGCAGATTGGCGGGACACCGCTTGCCATGGTTCAAACGGTCGATTTCTTCACTCCGATTGTGGACGACCCTTACACGTTTGGCGGGATTGCGGCGGCGAACGCTCTCAGCGATATCTATGCCATGGGTGGGCGGCCCGTGACGGCTTTGTCGCTGGTGGTGTTTCCTGCGAAGGGGGACATCGCCGATCTCGAAGCGATCTTAAAGGGCGGGGCGGACAAGATCCACGAAGCCGGGTGCGTGGTTCTGGGTGGTCACAGCATCTCGGAAGACGAGGTTAAGTTCGGCTATGCGGTGACCGGACTAATCGACCCGCGCCGGATTTTGACGAACGGGGGCGCGATGCCGGGCGATGTACTGGTTTTTACGAAACGAATTGGCACCGGGGTGATCTCGACGGCGCTCAAGAAGGAGATTGTGGAACAAAGCCACATGGACGCTTCGATCCAGCAGATGCTGACTTTGAACCGGGAGGTCTGCGAGGCGATGCTGAGGCGCGACGTTCATGCATGCACGGATGTGACCGGGTTCGGTCTGCTTGGGCATGCCCGAGAGATGGCGCTGGCGAGCGGGGTGACGCTTGAGATTTCGGCTGGCGCGGTTCAGTTCCTGCCGGGCGCGGTGGAATACTCGAAGGCGGGAGCGCATTCGGGGGGGCTGGCGAACAATCGGGATTTTGTGGAGAGTTGCGTGCGGATGCCCCCCGAATTACCGAACGAAGTCCAGGCGCTGCTCTACGATCCGCAGACTTCAGGCGGGTTACTGATCTCCTTAAGCGAAGAAGAAGCGAAGCTGCTTTTGGCGGAGCGACCGGAGGCGTATTTGATCGGGCAGGTCAAGAACTACGGAACGAAGCCAATTGAGGTGCTCTAGTGAATTGCGAAACGAACCCAATCATCATTGCGCTGGACGTGGATAGCACGGCGCAGGCGCTGGAACTGGTTGAGAGGATTGGACCGGCGGCGGATTTCTACAAAGTTGGGATGGAACTTTATGCCGTGGCCGGGATGGACTTTGTTTCGCAACTGGGCGCGTTCGGCAAGAAGGTGTTTCTGGATCTGAAGCTTTACGACATCGGCGAAACGGTGAAGCGCGCTACTCGCGAGATTTGCAGGAACGAAGCCATTACGTTCCTTACGGTGCATGGCAGCCGGACGGTCATGAAGGCGGCGGTCGAGGGCCGGGGCGAAAGCAAAGCGAAGCTGCTGGCGGTGACTGTGCTGACTAGCTTCGATCAAGAGGATTTGGCGGACCTTGGGTACTCGGTTCCAGTCTCGGATCTTGTCGAGCTTCGAGTTAAGAAAGCGGTCGAGAGCGGGATTGACGGCATTGTTTGTTCTCCGGTTGAAGTGGCGCGGGTCAGGGCGGTTGGGGGACCTGGTTTGAAGCTGGTGACGCCGGGTGTGCGGTCGGCGGGTGCTTCGGTTGGCGATCAGAAACGGGTGGCGACTCCGGCCGAGGCAATCCGGGACGGCGCGGATTATTTAGTGATCGGGCGGCAAGTGACGAGAGCGAAGGATCCGCGCGCGGCTTGTGATTCGATTCTGCAGGAATTGTGGAACGAAGCCAGACCGCACGCGGAACGGTAGGACGCCGGTCAGGGGACCGGCTGCAGGCGGGGGCGCCCGCCCCACCTTCAATAGTCCAGGTTAGGATTTGAGTATCTGTAGAATGGCTTGGCCGTTCGGGGAGCCGAGGCCGGTGCAGGAGTCCCAGCCGGGTCCGGCCTTGTAAGCGCCGTTTGTTCCGGAGACGATGTCGTGCAGGGCTTTGTGTTGGGTAATGGTTCCGTAGAGTTGAGGATGGAACCAGCCCAAGTTTTTACCGAGCTGTTCGTTGCAAAGTGCGATCAGTCCCGCCCACAGAGGCGCGACGGCGCTGGTTCCTCCGATCACCGTCCGCTCACCGTCGATTAAGACTGTGTAGCCGGTTGCCGGATCGGCGACCGCAGCGATGTCCGGTACACCGCGACCGGTCGGGTTTTTTGTATTTCCGGCGGGCTTGGGAACGTGAACGTGGGACTGGTAGGCGGGCCGCGCGAAATGCGAACTGACTCCGCCGCCCGTGGCTCCCCCATTTGTGCCGTCGTTCCAGACGGTTTCCGAATGAATGGTGGAATTGGTTGCGATCAAACTCGTGCCGCCACAGGCCAGCACCCAAGGACTGGACGCGGGAAAGTCAACGTGGGGCGCGCCATCCGACTCCCCATCTGAAGAGCCATTGTCGCCCGATGCGACGCAGACGGAAATGCCCAATAAGGCTGCATCGTGGAAGGCCGCGTGGTAGGCGTTCATGGCCTGAGCGGTCCATTCCTTTTCCGGCGAGCCCCAACTGATAGAGATAACGGACGGTTCACGCACGTTGTCGTGAATGGCCGCGTTGATGGCGTTTAGGAAACCTTGATCGGTGTTCGGGGCGAAGTAGACGGCGAGGCGAGCGCCGGGTGCAATGGCTCCCGCGACCTCGATATCGAGGGCGACTTCTCCATCGGGACCGTTGGCGTCGCCGGTGGGTGCGTTTTGTGCGCCATCGACCGAGACAGCGGTTGTCGAGACGTTATTTAAGCCCAATTGTTTCCAGTAGGTCTGGAGATCTGAGTTGTTGAAACCGCCATCGAGTTCTATCAGTGCGATGGTCTGGTTTTGGCCGGTGTTGGTTGGGAAATTGTAGATTTCAGCGAGTTGCCGGGGCGTATAGGCCGATGGCTGCGCGGCGCGTGAATGAAGGTAGTGATTGGTGGTGGCGGCGGGGCGCTGATCGAAGCCGAAAACTGCGACGATGATTTCTTTTAGCGCTTCAGGCACGTGCAAGGCGCCTTGGCGCGTTCGATAGATTTTGCCGCCCGTTTCGCTCGATTGCAGGTCGGCCCCAAAGGCTTCCGCCAACTTTGAAAGCGGCCCCGAGAGGGTGATGGATCGCGCGGCGGGATTGATGTGAGCGATAGAAAAGTGATGCTCGGAGGCGAAGGCCTCGACGGCTTGGATGTCGGCCAGGTCCGCTCCGTGATTTTCGGCATGCTCCGCGCGGGTTAGGTGGCGTTCGATTTCTTCTGCTTCGGGCGCGGCGGTGCGGCGGCGCAGAAGCAGAGTGATCTGGATAGTTTCGTCAGGAGCGGGTTGGCCGATTGATCGCGAGTTTAAGGGATGCTCGCGGTGGCTGCCGCATAGGGTGAATTGAGAAGACATAGCGGGTGTTACTCCGGGTGGGAGCATAGCGCGGTTGGAAGCGCGTTCGAGATTGGGGGCGGGAGTGGTAGGAGGGGTTATGCTGCTGATTTCACGGGAGATGGGCCGATAGGGAGAGGGCGGGTGATCTTGTGACCGGAGTTTTGGATGGCATGGCTTCAATTCCCTCGTTAGTACGATGGAGCGGCGATAATCGGGTGAAGTGATTTTTGAAGCGTTACCTCTCGAACCGGAGGAATTCGGTGTGACGCTCACGTCCGGTGAGCTTTCAATCCTAAACAACTGCCTTAACGAGGTGGTCAACGGTTTTACTGTCCAGGGTTTGGAAGAAAAAATTGGCGTCGCCTCGCACGACGAAGCTGCGACATTATTGCGCGTGATAAACAAGGCGTGCAACTCAGGAAAGCATAGATTGCTTCTGAAGAGGATCGATTTACACACGTTAGCGAAGATCGTTCACCTGACAGTTGTCGAAGTGGAGAGGGAATTTGCTATCAGGACAGGATTCAGTGCGAAAGAGGCTGAAGAGGTTGCTTCCGCTTTGCAAAACTACCTATGATGCTTCAGACGATTCGATTTAGCTGGCGGTCCGGTGTCTGAGTCGTTTGACATCGAGCAGACGCTTACGTACGATACGTTCGGGCATCTCGCGGCAGAATACGATACGGGCGGTTCTCTAATTTCGCCATGCGGCACGCGCGATTTGTTTACCGATAGTCTGGGGAGCGTCTGGCCGCTTCACGCCTCTGAAGTGAACACATGAGAGGAGGAGACCGAAAATGGAATTCAACTCTGACACGAAGGTGAAGGAAATAGAGGACCTTGCGCAAGAGTTCTTTGAAAAAGTGATCCGGGATGAGGAACCGATCTTCGTCTCCGACGAGGCGACAATCTGGGATGGTTCTATGGCCGCACCGGAAGAGTTGCTCCGATCGTGTTCCGATTATTACCGAGTTACCGTTTTCATGGACGATCTGAAGCTGCCACTGTGGGAGCTTATTCCGTCGCTGGACGAGCGGAGACGACAGATTGCCCGATGAAGTTGCTGCGGAGCAGCCTTGGACGGAGACAAGCGACGGCAGATAAGCTACACTCATCACGACTCCCGAACTCTGGCGAGATTCGCGGCTGAATACCGATCAAAGATGCGCATGACGGTGGGACGGTCGAGGGCCTCATCGGTCCAGTCGATGTGAAGCGCCATTTACGTGAGCGGAAAGTTTTTCATGCTGAGGCCGAACTCGGCGAAAACCTGTTCGTGCGGAATACCTTTGCCACCGTTTTGTTTCAGCCAGGCTTCGGCGCGATCGAGCGCTTCATCTTCTCCTTCGGTCAGAGGTTCGTCATCGACGGGGGTGGTTGCAATCGAGCGGGCCACCGGGTCCATGGCAATGAACTCCAGGAATCGCACGGCGGTTGCGATCAGAGAAGAATCGAGCCGGTCGATCAACGCATGAGCGTGCTGTTTATCGGCGGTTGTTTGCATGGCTTTCAAACCGTACTTCCTTTCAGTACGGCATCGATGGCGCGCAGCCGCGTGACATGCTCGCCGAGAGTCTCGCCGCCGAAGTCGAGGGGAGGAAGATCGAGCCTGGAACCTGATGCATGGCTAAGCCAGTTTAAGGGCGTTTTGGAAGACCTTGACTCACACTACATCACGTTCTGATTATGAGAACACATTGATCGACTTGCAAAAGTGCGGTCTGGAGTGTCCGGAGGGGGCGCGCCTGCAGGCAGACACAGGGTCGAAAAACATCTCGACACGAATGTCGAGACGGCAGACACGAGTGTCCGCGCCACGAAGCCCGGACGGCCTGGCATGGGTTTCAGGAAATTTCGTGGGCCGCAGGCCCCCTGGGACAGACGACAAGATCGTCTATGCCACCGATCAAGGGGGCTTTTTTAGCTGCGTCTGTTCGAATGGATTCGTTCTCCGCGGGCCAGAGCTCCGTAACGTTCACGTACCGACCCTATTCGGTTTACGCCGGAGGGTTGCTCTCGATTTTGACTTGTGCGCTCAGGCTGATTGCAGTGTTCTGGCCAGGGGCGGGACGGGATGCCGCCAGCGACTAATTCGGCGATGGCGTATGTGCCTGGTCGATCACGAAAGTCTCGACCGGCCCTTTTGCCGAATCCAACTTAAGTCCAATCTCTCGGATCAGATTCGGGAAGGACCCCACTTGGTCCTGCTGATGAATGTCCCAATCCTCAGGTGGTGACTTGTAATCGAATGATCCAGTCAAGTCCGTGCGATCAAGAACCGGGCAGTGCAACACAAAGTCGCTTGCAAACTTGGAAAGCTGCGGCATAGTTGTGTTGTATAGGACCCACTCTTCGGCGAAGCCAATACTTCCGCCTGTGTTCGCCATAGGATTTGTAGCGGCTGAACTGGCTTTTGTTGGTTGCAGCCGGGGCGTTTTGTCCTTTTTTTCCAGGAGATACACCTTTCCTGTTTTCGCCTCGCGATGGAACCTCAGTTGAAACCGGTCAATCAGGAGAGCCTGCAACATTTGCCGTAGGTGTTCATCTTGAATCCCAAACAAGGTATGCCGCAAGTTGGTTATGCCCGATCGCGAATTCTCGGGTGGTATGGCCTCGACATTGTAAAGAGTTTTTTCGGTCCAGTTATCGCCGCCCGACAGCTGCCAGTGACTCACATTAAAAGCGACGCAAATCAGCCCCTTCATTGTGAGGCCGTTGAGGACAACTCTGCCTCCGGGATAAACGTTCGCGCCGACCATATGCATAACGTTTGGATCGACTGGTTTGATGGTGGTCACTTCGAATTCAGGTAATTTAGTGGCTCTGTTTTCGAGTTGTGTTGCAGCCCCGCCTTGGGCTCCGTTCGTCTGTGCGGCTACAGCCGGCCCGAGGGCGAATATCAGACTGAGTACAAAGAGGACGAAAGTCTTCGCGCGCATTCTTGCGAGGGCCGCTCCCTTACGGTCATGGTTCTGTTGGTGGTCCAATCACTAAGTGCTTTGCAGATAAGCGGATCAACGGTTCAAAAGTGGTAGGGGCGACAGGGATCGAACCTGTGACCCTCAGCTTAGAAGGCTGATGCTCTATCCAACTGAGCTACGCCCCCACTTTCGCGAACCAAGACTTCTTCTAGTCTAACGGTCGCAACGCCGTCATTCAATCGTGAGCAGCAAGTCGTGCGGTTCGACGCTGTCTCTCAGCCGGACGACGATCTCCTTCACGTTGCCGTCCAAAGGCGCGTAAACGGTGCTCTGCATTTTCATTGCTTCCATAACCAGCAGCCGCTCTCCCTTCTTGACGTGTTCTCCAGCCTTGACGTGCAGCATCGTAACCGCACCGGGAATGGGCGCGCCTACGTCCCCGGCTTTACCCGGATCGGCTTTCCTTCGTATATCTGCCACCGGTTTAATCGTCTTGTCCGGCACTTCGACTTCGCGGGGCTGCCCATTCAACTCAAAGAAAACCGTGCGCATTCCATCGGGCCGGGGCTCGCCAACAGTCAACAGGCGGATGATTAACGTTTTGCCGGGCTCAAGATCCACCATTACTTCATTGCGCTCTTCGAGACCGTAAAAAAATTGCTGGGTCGGCAGGACTTCCAGCTCGCCATATTGCGTTCGGGCGTTTGCGAATTTCGTGAAGACCTCGGGATACATGAGGTAACTCAGTAAGTCTGTCCGGCTGCTTGAGCCCGTTTCTTCCAGGACTTTAGCCGCTACCTTTTCCAGGTCTACCGGAGGCAACCTATCACCGGGGCGCCCGCTAAGCGGCTTTTGACCACGAAGCACAATCTGTTGCAGCTTTTCCGGCCACCCGCCTTCCGGCTGACCCAGCGATCCCATGAACATGTCCGCAACAGAATTCGGCAGAGTCACTTGATGATCGGCTGGCAGATTCTCCAGATCCTTAACGCTCATTTCATGACTCACCAGAAACAATGCGAGATCGCCCACTACCTTGCTTGAAGGCGTGACTTTGACGATATCTCCGAATGCCATATTGACGTCCGCGTACATTCTGGCGACTTCCGGCCAGCGCGCCCCAAGCCCCATGGATTCGGCCTGCTCTTTTAAATTGGTGTATTGGCCCCCGGGCATCTCGTGAATGTAAACCTCCGCCGTCCCCGATTTTGGCGCGTTGTCAAAAGCGGCGTAAGACGCCCGGACCGTTTCCCAATAATCTGAACACTGATTCAGCGCATTGAAGTTCAAACCGGTGTCTCGATCCGTATGCGCGAGCGCGGCAACAATCGAGTTCAGATTCGGTTGGCTTGTAGTACCGCTCATGGCCGAAATAGCGGCATCGGCTACCTCGACTCCCGCTTCGGCCGCCTTCAGGATCGTTGCCGCATTGACTCCGCTGGTGTCGTGTGTGTGCAGATGAACCGGAAGACCGACCTCCTCGCGTAGAGTCTTCACGAGCTTGTAAGCGGCGTAAGGCTTCAGGAGTCCCGCCATATCCTTGAGACCGAGGATGTGCGTTCCCATGGCCCGCAGTTCTTTCGCGAGCCGCACGTAATAGTTCAAAGAATACTTCTCGCGCGCGGGATCGAGAATGTCGCCGGTATAGCAAATGGCCGCCTCGCAAACCCGGCCTGTTTTGAGAGCCGCCTCGACAGCCACCTTCATGTTCGGCATCCAATTCAAGGAATCGAAGATGCGAAAAATGTCGATGCCCTGGGCAGCCGCTTCTTTAATAAACTCCTGCACCACGTTGTCCGGATAAGCCGTATACCCGACCGCGTTCGAGGCCCTCAACAGCATCTGAAAACAGATATTCGGAATGCGGGCGCGCAACTGTTGCAAACGCCGCCAGGGATCTTCGAGCAGGAACCGCATCGCCACATCGAATGTTGCACCGCCCCACATCTCAACACTGTAGAGTTGCGGCACTTCCCGCGCGACGAAATCGGCAATTCGCAGGAGATCGTAGGTACGCATCCGCGTCGCCATCAACGACTGGTGAGCGTCGCGAAAAGTCGTATCGGTAAGCAGCAGCCGCCGCTGGCCCTGGGTCCATTTGGCAAACTGGTCCGGCCCGATTCTATTCAGGATGTCCCGGCTACCCTCAGGCGGGTCTTTTATCTCAGAGTGCGGCGGCGTTGCCTCGCGAATTACAGTGGGCCTCGGCTTATTCGCCACCTCCGGATTCCCGTTCACGATTACGTCCGCCAGATACGCAAGTAACTTAGTCGCTCTATCACGGCGAGGTTCGAACGAGAACAGGTCCGGATTTTCATCTAAGAAAGAAGTGGTCGTTTCCCCGGATAAAAAAGAGGGGTGATTGACCACGTTTTCAAGGAACGGGATATTCGTCTTCACTCCCCGTATGCGAAATTCACGCAGCGCCCGATCCATTCGCTCGCAGGCTTGCTTGAAATTGGAGCCCCAGGCTGTGACCTTCACGAGCAGCGAATCGTAGAACGGCGAAATGTTCGCGCCGCCGTAGGCCGATGCCGCGTCCAAGCGAATACCAAATCCGGCGGGTGACCGGTAGGTTTGCAAGCGGCCATAATCCGGAATGAATTTATTCGCAGGATCTTCCGTGGTGACGCGGCACTGAAGCGCGGTGCCATGCAACGGAACATCCGCCTGCGCAGGTAGACCCATTTCCTCGCCGTGCAGAGTCAGTCCTTGTGCAATCTGAATCTGCGCCCGAACGATATCGATTCCGGTTACGACCTCAGTTACGGTGTGCTCAACCTGCACTCGCGGGTTGACTTCAATGAAGAACCACTCGTTTGTATCGACGTCAACGAGAAATTCGACCGTGCCGGCATTGTAGTAATTGGCTGCGCGGGCCAGAGTTACCGCGGCTTCGGCGAGTTCGGCCCGGACTTTTGGAGGAACGCCGATGGCGGGGGCTATTTCGACGACCTTCTGATGTCTGCGCTGCACGGAGCAATCGCGCTCATAAAGATGTAGTATGTTGCCCGCTATGTCGCCCAGGATTTGTACTTCAATGTGTTTCGCTCGCCGGATGAAGCGCTCGAGAAAAACGGCATCGTTTCCAAACGCCGCACCCGCTTCTTGACTCGCCTCTTTCAGCTTGGATTGGAAGTCGGCCAGCGAGTCCACGACGCGCATCCCTCGGCCGCCGCCGCCAAAAGCCGCTTTTATGATGAGCGGAAATCCGATCTGGCGTGCTACTTCTTCAATGTGAGGATCATTCGGGTTAACCGGGTTCTCGGTTCCCGGCACAACACGGATTCCGGCCTTCTGCGCCAGCTTTCGTGCTGCCGTTTTATCGCCTAGTTCTTCGAGAATGTTGGCGCTCGGACCGATAAATGTGATTCCAACCCGCTCACAGGCACGGGGCAGCGCGGGATTTTCCGAAAGAAAACCGTAGCCGGGATGAATAGCATCCACACCTTTCTCGGCGGCGAGTTGCACAATGCCATCGGCATCCAGATAGGCTTGCACCGGGCCTTTGCCTTTGCCGATGAGATAGGCCTCGTCCGCTTTAAAGCGATGCAGGCTGAGCCGGTCTTCTTCCGAATAGACGGCAACTGTGCGGAGTTTCAGTTCGTTTGCGGCCCGTAGAATTCTAATCGCAATTTCGCCGCGATTTAGCGCGAGTAATTTCTTCATTTGAAAGAGAGCGGGAACCGCGGGTGGGGATCGTGGGGCTGCAACTATTTGCGGGCGCAAAGTCCAGGGCGCCGCTCGTCACGCTTCCCGCAGCGGAACTCAGATTAAGGCTATCATGCGCAGGGAATAGAACTTCGCGGGTTTGTGATATGCTCTCGGTTCCAGATCGAGGGGGACAATATCGGCCCTAAGGATGCCGCGGAGGCGTTTTTGGAACTTATAGGCAGATACGAAGCTTATGAACAAATCGGGATGGGAAGCATGGGCGTTGTTTACCGCGCATGGGACACCCTGCTTGACCGTTTCGTCGCCTTGAAAGTTCTCCGCGCCGGACCCGAATTCGACACCGAGTTAAGAGAGCGCTTCAATCGTGAAGCCAAGTTTGGGGCGCGTCTCCAACACGCGAACATCGCCACCGTCTACGACTTGGGGGAAGTGAACAAAATTCCCTACATCGCCATGGAGTTGCTGAACGGATGCGACATCCGCAAGTATGTGGAGGAAAAGCGGCCGCTAACGCTGTCCGAGAAGCTGGAGTTGATCGCACAGGTTTGCGAGGGGCTCGCCCACGCTCATTTGCAAGGCATTGTTCATCGCGACATCAAACCGAGCAATATTTTCGTTCACGAGAACCGCGTGGCCAAGGTTTTGGACTTTGGTATCGCGCGTCTTCCGACCTCTACCCTTACGCAAGATGGAAACGTTCTCGGAACTCCAAACTACATGTCTCCGGAGCAGATCTTCAGTAAACCTTGCGATACCCGCTCGGACCTGTTTTCCGCGTCGATCGTTTTTTACGAATTCCTCACTTACGCGCATCCATTCAGAAGCGTTTTTATTCCTCGACGCATCGCCGAAGACAATCCCGACAGCCTTTACGACCGCATTCCAGACGTTCCTCATTCGCTCGAGGAACTGATCCATAGAGGACTCGAAAAACGGCCTGAGGATCGAATCCAGAGCGCTCATGAGTTTGGCATGGAAATCCGCCGTATCCTCGACCTGATCCGGCCCGCCAGTTTGCCGCGCGCGCGGGCTGCCGCAGTGGGCCGGGGATATGCGGAGACAATCGATTACACACCCCCGATCTTTCCTCCGACCCCTTGCGACGACGACTCAAGAGGCCGCCGGGTCTCTGAGTTCATGAATCTTGCCAAGGTCTTCGACGCCGCCATTGCCGTCGATGACTTGGAGGCCGCACGGCGTTCTTTATCGAAAATGAGGGCGGTTGGCTCCGACGACGCGCTGCTACGGAGTTCGCTGATCGAGTATCAGGAGCAATTCGCCAAAGCCGAAAACCATCAAGCAAACCATCAAAGAGATCCACGCCCGGCCGGTGCGAGCCAACCGGTCTCCTCGATTTCTCAAACTTCGCCACCGGCTGGTTCCTTCTTGAGCGGCGCGACCGAACGCCTTCGGCCGTTGTTTGAGAGTCTGGTTCAGAAGACGCTCGAAATGCCACGTGTGTATCGACGTGTTCTGGCAGGGGCGGGATGTTTGCTTGTGCTTTTTCTGATTGCTATCGCCGTTTATCCGACGCCTGTTCCAGTTCAGCCGTATATCGCAAAGGCCGTGACTCAGGGGTCTCGAACCGACATTCTCGAAAAGGAGGATGCGTCGAGCAAGAGATTGGGTTCTTTAAGCGGAGGAACGCGGGTCGATGTCCTGAATCGGATAAAGTCTCCGCGCCAACAGTGGATCGCCGTGCAGTACATTTCTCCCGATGGAAAGAAGAACGGCAAGCCCGGGTTTGTACAGTTAAGCCATCTCTCTGGATGGTCCACTAACGATCCGCAGGCAGCCTGGGATTTCCTGTCGATCTCGCAACCTTCGGACAAGTCCGGCGATCAAGAGATACGCAGTTTCTTAAATCGGCTAGATGTGCTGACTAGCCGGTTTCCAGCCAGTTTGCCCGTAGCGGCTGGTCTCGATGGCGCCCGGCTAAACTTAATCCTCGCGCAGCGGAGCAGGACTTCCGGGGGAGATCTTGCAGCGCGACAAGAGCCTCTCGATCGCGCCAAGGAGTTCCTCGACCATTTACCGTCCGGTCTGGATTCGACGCAGGTCATGGAACGCGACAAGCTGATGGGTGAGCGCGAAGCGCTGAGTATGGCCGAAAAACCTAAGGTCGTCGATTACACAGAGGAGTTCAAGCAAATATCGAGATTGTGGGAAGTCGGGGAGTACAAGCAGGCTCTTACTGAAACCGGGAAGGTTTTGGAAGGCGACCCAAAGAACCCCACCGCACAGGACTGGCGGAAAAAAATTGAGAATTCCATTAAGGAAGAAAGCAAATACCAGTAGCTATTCGCCCGGTGTTTATTTCCATTCGTCATGCAATCACCAGGAACTACATCCACTCTGTGTATCGTCCTCTGCAGCTTGATCCTCGTACCAGCCGCAACGGCGCAAAATGCTTCGTTTGTGCAGGTTCAGGGCTTCAGGTCCTTCTCCACAACGGCTATTGCCACATTCGATCAATTGATGAATTTGATCTCCGACGTCAGTAGCCGGCGTCTCTCTGAGCAGCGCGTTTTGCAGAAAATCAAGACGGGCGGCCTGACGTTTCGACTCACACCAGATCAGATGGAGCAATTAGAAGGCGCCGGTGCAAGTCAGCGCATTCTGGACAAATTGAAACCTTTCGTTATTGTTCAAAAAGACATTCCGCCCCCGAAACATCAGGGTTCTCTTATTGTTCTCTGCGAGCCAGTGGATTGCGCCTTTTCCATCACGGGCCAGAGTAGCGGGGAGACCGAGAAAGGCAAATCCGCTCCGGTTCCTTTAGCGGAAGGAAGTTATGCGGTCAGAGCATCCGCTAAGGGATACAGGACCGACCAGCCGGAAAAGCCCGTTTCTATTAGGGACAATTCCTCGGCGACTCTGGTGTTCCGTTTTGAACCCGATCCTGCAGCTCTGGCGGCCGCTGGCAAGGAGTTGTTCGACCGCGTGGTAAGCGTTTTGGGCGGCCCTCCGACGATCCAGGCAGCCTCCCGGTTCAGAGCACGCGGTTCGCTAAGTTTTTCGGATCGCTCCGGCAACGAATCTTTGTGGGATTTGACGGTTCTCTTCGAAGCGGCGCCGGACACCGCAAAATTCGTTCTGAAACGCGCCAATCAGGTGTACACGGTTCTTTACAAGGCAGGAAGCGGTTATACCTGGGAGAAAGCTCCCACCGATGCGCCGAATCTTGAAGATGTGTTGATGCTGTCGTGCCACCACTTTCAAATCGCGAACCTTCTCGGGCTACTCTCCGGTAAGCAATTCAACATGGCTGCGGCCCGCCTAGTTCCCGTGCAGGGGGCCGACTCCACGCTGCGCGCCGAAGGCAGTCCCGACACGTACCTGATCCAGATCGATCAGTATCTGCACGTGAAGGAAGTTCGCATCGAATCTCCCGGATTAAA
>JALYVD010000359.1 GCA_030853405.1 Acidobacteriota bacterium
CCTGGGATTGGTGGAGCGGCAGCGTCAATAAGGAAGGGAAACCTGCCTTCACAACGGACACGATGAAGTATTACGTCGATTTTGCGGCGAAGTCCGGGATGCCCTATATGCTGATCGACGCGGGCTGGTCGGCGCCCAATGACATTACCAAAATGAACGGTACGGTGGATATACCAGAGGTAGTCCGGTATGCGGCTGTAAAGGACGTGAAGGTGTGGATCTGGCTTTCTTATAAGCTGGCCGACGCGCAGATGGATGAAGCTTTTCCGTTGTATGAGAAGTGGGGCGTTGCAGGACTGAAGATCGACTTTGTGGAACGTGACGACCAGAAGGGCATTGCGTTTTACTATCGCGCGGCGCAGGAGGCAGCTAGACACCACTTGCTGCTGGATTTTCACGGTGCGACGAAGCCGACGGGGATGGAGCGGACGTATCCAAATGTGCTCGGGTATGAGGCCGTGCTGGGAATGGAGCAGTCACGTGCCGGTATGCGGGACAACCCGGACCATCGGGTGATGCTGCCGTTTACACGGATGTTGGCGGGACGGATGGACTACACACCGGGTGGGTTCGAGAACGTGACGCGAGACGCGTTTGTGCCCCGGTCGAAACGGCCGATGGTGATGGGCACGCGGGCGCAGCAGCTCGCGATGTATGCGGTTTACGAGGCGCCCTTCCAAATGGTGTCGGATACGCCGTCCGCTTATGAGGATCAACCGGCCTTCGACTTCATTAAACACTGTCCGACGACTTGGGATGAGACGCACGTGCTGGGTGGCGAACCGGGAGAGTTCATCACGACCGCGCGGCGAAATGGCAAGGAATGGTTTCTTGGCAGCATGACAAACTGGAATGCTCGTGAGATTGAGATTCCGCTGACGTTCCTTGGCCAAGGCGATTTTACCGCGAAAATTTACGCCGATGCGGATGACGCGGCGGAATCACCGAAGAGTGTCAGCATTCAGACTCGTAAGGTGAATTCGGGGATGACCCTGAAGGTGAAACTCGCTCCGGGCGGCGGGTATGCGGTGATGTTTACTCCAGTGGCGCAGTAATTGTGCGATTTTTCGTTGGGGTTGCGCACTAGGTTGACGACGGACGGAGAATGTTCATGAAGCGCCTATTGTCCATTGCTTTTGCTCTACCGCTTTTAGCGGTGATGTTGTTGATTCCGGCCCAGGCTTCGAAAGCTGCGGCGTCCAGGACGGCCTCTAAGACAACGACGGCGCAACGTGGACCAACGCCGAGCGACGCACAAATCGATGCGGCGATCCGGACCAAACTTGCGAAATCGAAGATCGGTAAAGACGGATTTAAGTATCATGTGCAGCGGGGCGTAGTGACCTGGGAAGGGAACACCAACGTAATGCAGCATAAGGGATCGGCTACGCGGATGGCTCGCACGGCTGGAGCGACGCAGGTTATCAACAATATACAGATCAGTGCAAGCGCGAAAGCGAAGGCTGCTTCGAACCTCAAAAAAGCCGAGATCGTTCAGTAGTTCAGGGTGGCATCTCCTTCGTTTTGGCAGTGTAGCGTGATAGAGTGAAGGTGAAATTCCCACATCTGAATGAAACGTAGTATTACCCTGTCCGTATTTGCCAGCTTCGGCATGCTCGCGTGGTCCCAAGCCGCGCCCAAGCCTTCTACACAGACCCAGAGATCAACACCTCCTTCGGCTGCTTCCACTCCTTCATCACCCGATCTGAAGGCGAGAGGCCCAGAGGCGACGGCGGCGAAGGATCCGAACAAGGTTGTCGCGACGATCAACGGAAAACCATTCACAGCCAAGCAGGCGGTTGAAATGCTTAATCTAATTCCGGAGACTCAGAGGCGCAGCGCTCCGAATCTGGAGAAGGTTTTTGAGCAGTTGTACATGATCTCGGATCTGGCGGGCAAAGCGCAGCAGGAGCATCTGGACCAGCAGTCGCCTACAAAGGAGCAGCTTGAAATAGGCCGCGACAATATCCTGGCGCAAGCTTACATGACCCATCTGACTAACGCGAGCAGTCAGCCGACGCAAGACCCGAAGCAGTATTACGATACTCATCAGGACGAGTTCGATATAGCTAAGTTGAGCGGTATCGTTATTGCTTTCAACCCTCCGGGCACGCCCGCATCTTCCAGTTCGATCAACCGGACCGAGCAGGAAGCGCAGCAGAAGGCCGCCGATGTGGAGAAGAAGATCAAGGCCGGAGCCGATGTTGCGACTCTGTCGCGTACGGAGTCGGACGACCAGCGCTCGGCCGGCCGCGGCGGGGATATGGGGACACTAGCCGCAGGAACACCCAACGTTCCGGTCGATTTGAAAAATATCGTCTTCAACAAGTTGAAGCCCGGCGAAGTCTCAGAGCCGATCCGGTTGCCGAGTGGTTTCTACATTTTGAAGCTCGACAGCAGAACCAAGCAGACCTTTGAACAGGCTAAACCGGAGATCGCTCAGAAGCTGCAGGCTGAGAAAAACCAGGCGCTTGTCAAGGAACAGTTGGATAAATACAAGATTCAGGTGCAAGACCCGGACTTCTTTGCGACTTCCAGCACTTCCGCCGTGAAGATTCCCTCTCTTGCGAACGGTTCGTCCAATGCGGCTGGACCGGCGGCTCGGCGCTAGACACCGGGAGTTAGTTCGCGATCTCATGATGGGGTTGCCTGCGATTGCGGGCGGCCCCATTTCCATTTTCGTGCGCCCGGAATTGAGTGTGATCAGAGGGAAGCTTTTGTCTGGCGTGAGCGGACGCGGAACGCAGGTGTATGCCGCCAGTTTTATTCGCGACCGCGAGATCGTCCTTGAGACCACTCTGCTGGCGGATGAGGCAGTCTTCAAACTGATCTTTGCCCATGAAATTTTTCATTTCGTGTGGGCGGGAGTCGGGAACGGCCTTCGGCACAGCTTCGAGGCACTTCTTCGGTATGAACGCCGCCGGCACGCGCGAGGAGAACTGGGCGAATCGTCGGCGGTCAAGAAGCCGCACTGCGAGGCGAGTTTCCGCCGCTGGAAGGACTACGTTTGTGAGAGTTTTTGCGACACCGGAGCGTGGCTTTATTCGGGCGTGAACGATCAGGACGTTTTCACTTTGGCGGAACGATGGCGAAAGAAGCGCGCGGATTGGTTCCGCGCGGCGTTCGAGCGATACACTGAAGCTTGAGGTTCTAATTGAACTACCGCAATCTTCTGGCTCTCGGCGCGCTTGGTCTCGCTACGTTACTGTCTTCCTGCTCTGGGTCGTCGGCGCATTCGGCGACGACGGTGCAGCAGGCGCATGAAGAAAGAAAGCTTGCGCCAGATTTCACGCTGAAAGACGCGGACGGCGCGGCCGTGAAGTTGTCCGATTACCGGGGCAAGGTGGTCCTTTTAAACTTTTGGGCCACTTGGTGCGGACCGTGCGCTCTTGAGATTCCCTGGTTCAAAGAATTTGAACAGCAGTACAAAACCCAGGGTTTCGAGGTGCTCGGGGTCTCGATGGACGAGGATGGATGGAAGGCTGTGAAGCCGTACCTTACTGAACACAAGCTGAATTATCGGGTGGTGCTTGGAGACGACTCGGTTACGCAACTTTACGGCGGCGTGGATTCGTTGCCGACAACCTTCATGGTCGATCGCAATGGCAAGGTCGCCTATGTGCACGTCGGACTTGCGGGAAAGAGTGAATACTTAGGTGAGATCCAAACTTTACTTGGTGCTAAACAGACGAATACTTCCAGTGCTGGTTTGCGGCTTTTGCCTGCCGCTCTTGTCACTGGCACAGCAAAATAAGTTGATCGTCAGCCCGGCTGAACAGATCAGTGTGAAGCACGGGGAGAGCACGAAGGCGACCATCAAAGTCGCTACGCTTCCGGGCTTTCACGTGAACAGCGATAAACCGAAAGATGAGTTCTTGATTCCGTTGAGCCTGACGTGGACCTCGGGTCCCCTGCAGACTCAGGCGGTCGTTTATCCGAAGCCTGAAGAGTTGAAATTGGGCAATGAGACGTTAAGCGTGTTCACCGGCAAGTTCACGATCGAGACCCAGTTCAAAGCGCCTGAGGGCGCACCAGCGGGAACAACGGCGATGATTGGGAAGCTGCGTTACCAAGCCTGCAATAACCAGATGTGTTTCCGGCCCTCGACGGTCGAGGTTCGATTGCCGGTTTCGGTTGAGTGATCGCAGCCGTGTTCTTCTGATCGATGCGGAGGCTGCTAATCCGTCCGGGCGCTATTGGCGATTGCATTCTGGCGTTTCCGGCGATGGAATATCTGGCGGCGGATTACACGGAAGTTTGGATCTCCTCCGCAGTTGTTCCACTGATTCAGTTTGCGGATGTGGTGAGGCCACTTTCGTCAACGGGTCTCGATCTGGTGGGTGTTGGCGATCTGCAAATTCAAGATCGGCTGGCTCTGCATCTGCGAAGTTTCGATTCGATCGTAAGCTGGTACGGCGCGGGTCGGGCTGAGTTCGTCGAGGCGATCAGCGGCCTTGGAGTGGTCTGTGAGTTTCTTGCCGCGTTGCCTCCCGCCTGGTACATGGGTCCCGCAGTAGATTTCTTTGCTCAGCAAGTGGGCGCGCCCGCTGGTTTGACGCCGCGGATCGATGTAGATAAACCGGAGTTTCGGGACCGGGTTGTGATCCACCCGTTTTCGGGCAGTAAACGGAAGAATTGGCCGCTGAACTTGTACCGCCAGATCAGTTTGCAACTGCCAGTAGGGGTCGAGTGGATTGCCGGGCCGGAAGAAGCGCTTGCGGAAGCAGTTCGCTTTGAATCGCTGCACCGGCTGGCGAGTTGGGTGAGCGGGGCGCGGCTTTACATTGGTAACGATTCCGGGATAACGCATTTGGCGTCGGCCACAGGGATGCCTGTTCTTGCGCTGTTCGGTCCTACGAACCCCGCATTGTGGGCTCCGCGCGGCGAGAACGTCACGGTGCTGAGTTGTGATCCGCTTGACGAGTTGCCGGTCGAACGCGTTCTAGAAGCGGCGCAAAGGCTGCTTGCGTGACCCCGTTTACTTTGGCTTCCAGCGCACAATAGGATTGCGTGCGGCAGTTACTTCATCGACGCGCCGGGTGCGGGTGGAATGCGGGGCTTTCAGGACGAGTTCGGGATCGTCGTCGATCTCTTTAGCGATGGAGATCATGGCATTCGCGAAGAGGTCGAGTTCTCGTTTGCTTTCCGTTTCAGTGGGCTCAATCATCAGCGCGCCGCGTACGATGAGCGGAAAGCTTACGGTGTAGGGATGAAATCCGTAGTCGATCAGACGCTTTGCGATGTCACCGGTGCGAACGCCTTTTTTCGCCTGACGGTCGTCGCTGAACACGCACTCATGCATGCTGGGAGCCTTGTAGGCTATTTCGTAAAACGGCTCCAGCAGAGCACGGATGTAATTGGCATTCAACAAGGCGTCGAGAGTGGCGCGGCGCAGGCCGTTACCGCCGTGGGCCATGATGTAGGCAAGTGCGCGGACGAGCACTCCGAAGTTGCCGTAGAAGGCACGGACGCGACCGATTGAATCGGGCAGTTCGTAGTTCCACTGCCACCGGTCGTCTTCCCGTTTGAGGCGCGGTGAAGGCAGAAATGGAGTGAGCACTTTCGCGACGGCGACTGCGCCCGAGCCGGGACCGCCTCCCCCGTGGGGGGTCGAGAAAGTCTTGTGCAGGTTGAGGTGCATGACGTCAACGCCCAGATCGCCGGGGCGTGTAATGCCGACGAGCGCGTTCATGTTGGCGCCATCCATATACACCAGCGCGCCTTTGTCGTGCATGATGCCACAGATTTTGCGGATATTCTCTTCGAAAACGCCGACCGTGTTGGGATTGGTGATCATCAACGCCGCAACGTCTTCCGTAGCCGCACGCTCGAGAACTTCCAGATCGATCATGCCGCGATCGTTTGACTTGATGTTCTCAACCGAGTAGCCGACCATGGATGCCGTGGCCGGATTTGTGCCGTGTGCGGAGTCGGGAACGAGGATCTTCTTGCGTGCCGCGCCGCGCTGTTCGAGCAGCGCACGAATCATCAAGATGCCAGTGAATTCTCCGTGCGCGCCCGCTGCCGGTTGCAGGGTGACGGCGTCCATTCCAGTGATTTCGGCAAGCGCGATTTCGAGAGCCGCGACGATTTCCATGCAGCCTTGTGAAAGCTCCGCAGGGGCGTACGGGTGCGCCCAGGCAAGACCTTCCGTGCGCGCCACCAATTCGTTCACGCGCGGGTTGTACTTCATGGTGCATGAGCCGAGCGGGTAGAGGCCGAGATCGATCGCGTAGTTCCAGGTGGAAAGACGCGTGAAGTGGCGGATAGTATCGACTTCGCTGACTTCGGGAAAATCTTTTATCTCATCGCGAACATTTTCCCGGCCGAGAACTTCTTCGGCGTCTACGGCGGGAACGTCGAGTTCAGGAAGTTGATATCCGAGCTTGCCCGGCGAACTACGCTCGAACAGAAGCGGCTCGTCTTGAACGATGTGGGGAAGCGCTTTTTCGATCACTTTGTGACTCCGGCGAAGGCCGCGGCAACCGCGTCCATGTCGTGACGTTTGCTCATTTCAGTTGCGCAGAGAAGCATGCAGTCTTTCAATTCCGGATAAAAGCGGCCGAGCGGTAATCCGCCGATAATTTTTTGCCTGAGTAGTTCCGTGTTGATCTGCTCAGGCGATTTGGTGTTCGTACGTACGACGAATTCATTGAAGAAGGGCGCTTCGAATGCAAGCGGCAAATCCTTCGCGAGATAGTGAGCTTTGGCGAGGTTTTGTTCGGCGAGTTCGCGGAGACCAAGCTTTCCGTAGATGGTCATGAATACCGTCGCCATTAAGGCAAGCAGCGCCTGGTTTGTGCAGATGTTCGAAGTCGCTTTTTCACGGCGTATATGTTGTTCGCGCGTGGCGAGCGTGAGGCAGAACGCACGGCGTCCGGCGGCGTCGGTTGTCTCTCCCACCAGACGTCCGGGAAGCTGCCGGATGTATTTGCTATGCGTTGCGATGATGCCGACGTAAGGGCCGCCGTAGCTGGGGGAGATGGCGAAACTTTGTAACTCACCGACCACAATATCGGCCTCTCTGGGCGGCTCAATCAGACCGAGAGCGACGGCTTCCGTAAAGACAACAACCAACAGGGCGCCTTTACTGGCGGCGAGAGCTTTGACTTCCGCGATCTGTTCAAGGATTCCGAAGAAGTTTGGCGTTTGCACGATCACAGCGGCAACTTCCTCGTTCAGTTTCGCTTTCAGATCGTCGAGATCAAGACGGCCGTTCTTGGCGTAGGCGAGTTCCTCTACCGGGAAGCCCTGATGTGTCGT
>JALYVD010000373.1 GCA_030853405.1 Acidobacteriota bacterium
CATTGGGAGGTCGTCTAATGGTAAGACTGCAGATTCTGGATCTGCGTATCGGGGTTCGAGTCCCTGCCTCCCAGCCAATCTTCTGGATTTCTCCTCACTACGAGCCTGATATTTTCAGAACGAATGCATAATCGCCTGGCTTTTCCCGGGGCATCTGAACCGACAGCCCGGCAGCAGTCTGCGACCAGTGGACATTCGCCTTACTCCCTAACAACTCAACGCTCCTGATTTGCTTTCCAAATGGCATAATCGCCCCTTTTGCGAGCGACTTGATTATGACCGGCCCGTTTGGCCAATCCATGAGAATCGCATAAAGAACCTGGCTCTTTCGAGTAAACCGGATATCTTGGCTCGTGAAGTCCTTGATATTTTTCTCGCCGAACGTGCCGCCCTGCACTTTTGTAGGCCCTTCTCCGAAGGTGGTCCATGGCCGCGTGCCGTAGATGGCTTGACCGTTCATTTCGAGCCATTTACCGATATCCAGCAGACGTTCGCTGACTTCTTCTGGAATGCTGCCGTCCGCTCTCGGTCCTACATCGAGAAGTAAATTTCCGTTCTTGCTGACGATATCGACGAGTTCGTCGATCAAGCGATTCGGTGACTTGTAGCTCTCACCCTCGACATAGCTCCATGAGTTCCATCCCATAGCATCGTCCGTCATCCATTTGAATTTTGTAAGGTCCGCCATGCGTCCGCGCTCCAGATCGAGGATGGCCGTTCCTTTCTCCAAACCGTTGTCCTTGTAAGTGACAACCACTTCTCGCTTCGCGGCCGCGGAATGGTTGTAGTAATAGGCAAGGAAGTCTTTGCGGTACTGTTCAGCGATGTTGCCAAGGCGGCTATCGAAATACAGCAGATCGGGATGGTATTGGTCGATGACTTCTTTGACCTTCGCTTCCCAAGTCCGGCAAAATGCATCATCCGGAATCAATTCATTTTGGTTCGTGTAGTCCCATGCAGCTTTCGATACCGGCGGACCATAGAGTTGCGAGTATTTAGGGTTGCCTGTATCCAAGGTCTTGTCGAATGTCGGATACCAGGCCCAGAGCCATTGATGATGGAACGTGGAAATGAACTTCAGATTGCGCTTGCGGATTGCGATTGCCATCTCTCCCACCACGTCGCGATGCGGCCCCATTTTTGCGGCGTTCCACGGATTGACCGTGCTGCTCCACATCGAAAAGCCATCGGCATGTTCAGCTACAGGCCCGGCATATCGCGCGCCCGCACGAACAAATAGATCGGCCCATTTGTCGGGATCGAAACGCTCGGCTCGGAACAGCGGAATCAAATCTTTGTATCCGAATGACTGTAGCGGACCGTGGATCTTCAACTCGTGGGCATAAGCGCGATTATCGGGGCGGTACATATTACGCGAGTACCATTCATTGCCGAACTCCGGCACGCTGTACGGGCCCCAATGGAAGTAGATACCGAACTTGGCGTCATCAAACCAGGTCGGGTTCGGGTGCGTTTTAAGAGAGCCCCAGTCCGGTTTGTACTGCTGCGGTTTTGTAGGAGAGACAGCGAATGAAGTCACTGCCAGGAAACAGATGCAAAGTTTTACAGTCATACGCGATAGCTCTCCCGGTGGGTTTGCAAATAGGGAGTTAACAGCAACATTAACAGCAGGATAAACTCGTTGTTTCCCATGCCGAGTTGTACTCGAATTCTAAAGCACATGCTGTCGATCGTCATATTGCTTCCTGCGCTTCTACAAGCGCAAGACGCCAATTATCCGCCGCAGGGTGAACAGATACCTGGGCCGCCCACGAAAGCCGATACGGCCGAGTGGCTTCGGGACATCCAGCAGTGGCGTGCCGAGGAGCGTGTCCGTGCGGGATTAACCGGAGAGAACTACACCCGAAGCCAGTTACAGTGGGCGCAAAGCAGTTTCATGCAACCGCAGACGATGGTGGAGGACCGCTACTTCTACGATCCCGTTCAACGCCGTTACACTGTGGACCGGTACCTGGATGATGTTGAAGCCCGCTATGGAGGCATCGATAGCATTCTGCTGTGGCCGGTATACCCCAACATCGGAATTGATAACCGAGGCCAGTTTGATTTGCTTCGCGATTTGCCCGGCGGCTTAAGCGCGCTGAAGCAAATGGTGGCGGATTTCCATCGCCGTCACGTGCGAGTCCTGTTCCCGACCATGCCGTGGGATACGGGCTCGCATCAGGAGACTATCGGGATGCCGAAGGCCGTCGCTACGTTGATGGCGGAAATCGGTGCGGACGGCGTCAATGGCGACACATTCAGTGGTATGCCGCGTACTTATCGCGTTGCCTCCGATGCAACCAGTCATCCCTTGGCATTTGAACCGGAAGGCGCCTTGGGAAGCGACGAAATGATCAACTGGGACAATCTCTCGTGGGGTTACTGGAAGTATCCTTTCGTTCCAATGGTCAGCCGGTATAAATGGCTCGAATCGCGCCACATGGTGAATGTATGCGATCGCTGGAACAGAGATAAAACCGACAATCTACAATCTGCGTTCTTCAATGGCGTAGGCTACGAAACTTGGGAAAATGTTTGGGGGATTTGGAACGGGATCACTGAACGCGACGCGGAAGCCATCCGCCGAGTGGCGAAGATCGAAAGGCAGTTTCACGCTTTTCTGGTAGATCCAGATTGGGCGCCCCACACCCCAACTCTCCAATACGGGATTTTCGCCAGCCGTTTCACTGAAGGAGAGCGCAGTCTGTGGACAATCGTAAATCGAAGCCAAGTGGATGTGAAGGGCGCCCAACTGGAAATACCGAAGGAGCCCGGGATGCGTTATTTCGATCTCTGGCACGGAACGGAACTCACGCCATCCTCGGCCAGCGGCAAAATGCAGTTGTCCTTTTCTATGGAGGCACATGGCTATGGAGCGATTCTGGCGCAGCCGCAAGCACCGGACGCGGACCTCGGCTCTTTCCTTTCCGGGATGGCCGTACTCGGAGCCAAACCTCTCGCAAGCTATCCGAAGGAATGGAAATTTCTGCCGCAAAAGATGGTTGAGATCCAGCCCTCGAAGGCGGCAGAGAGCCTACCGGACGGCATGGTTGCTATTGCAGGCGGTGCTTATGAATTCGCGGTATCCGGAGTAGAATTTGAGGGCGGCGACGACGTTGGCGTGGACGTACAGTATCCATGGGAAACTTCGCCGCGCCGCCATCATAGATCGATGGTCGAAGTTAAGCCCTTTTACATTGACAAATACCCGGTTACTAACCAGCAATTTAAGTCTTTTCTTGATGCTGCGAACTATCGTCCCGCCGACGATCACAATTTTCTGAAGGATTGGAGAGATGGCTCGTTCCCAAAGGGTTGGAGCAACAAGCCCGTTACCTGGGTGTCCATTGAGGACGCGCGCGCGTATGCGCAGTGGGCAGGGAAGCGCCTTCCTCACGAGTGGGAATGGCAGCTTGCGGCTCAAGGACCTGTGGCCCAAGGAAATGACGGGCGGCTCTATCCGTGGGGAAATAACTGGGATCCGAGCCGCGTGCCTCCTCAGGAGCACGGTCATGACCTCCGCGCGCCTTCGGATGTGGACGCTTATCCCGCCGGCGCCAGTGCTGCCGGCGTGTTTGATCTGATCGGAAACGTATGGCAATGGACCGACGAATTCGTTGACGAGCACACGCGCGCGGCTATCCTTCGCGGTGGCGGATACTACAGGCCTTCCGGTTCCAGGTGGTACTTCCCATCGGCGTACAAGCTGAACGAACACGGAAAATATTTGCTAATGGCGCCTAGCAAGGACCGCTCCGGCGTGATCGGATTTCGCTGTGCGAAGGATGAGGCGTAGCGTTTAGCTTTTTGCCTTATAAATAGAACTGCTTTCATGCATCTCGTTCGCCCTATCCGAGTGTTGGATGAATTTGGGGGGCTAACGGCGTGAAATACCGTACTGTGAATTTAAATGGGTCTTTCGGCTTTAGAGGAGCGAATATGCGAAGGCTGTGGGGCGAGCCGTGCTGGGTTTGCCGGCTTCGACGTGGTGTTCGACTATCTGAAGCAGGATCTCGTAGCGAACCAACTCTGCCGTTTGATCTCGGCGGGAGTTTCAGCGTGCTTGCTTCGGGCAATGCCGCGTGGCCTGGACTTCGAGGCGCGGATGGCGGCGCGACGGTGAATTTCGCGCTATTCGAAGCTGATGGCACAACGCCCGTTTTTTTCGTGCCCGTCTCAGCGCCCGAGCCCTCACCTCGCGGATTGCTGCTCTTCGGATTAACCCTCGCGGGCGGTTCCCTGCTGCACCGTTTTTTACTTACAAACCGCTCTTTGCTTACAAAAACGTCTATAAAAAACTCTTAAAGCTCTCTATTTCTTCCTTGCTCCCGACCACCAACGGAGTGCGTTGGTGAATGGTGTCCGGCTGAATCTCCAGGATTCGGCGCTCGCCATCAAGAGCTATGCCGCCTGCCTGTTCGGCAATGAAGGCCAGTGGATTCGCTTCATAGAGCAAGCGGAGTTTTCCGCCGGGATAATCCGTCGTTGGCGGGTACAGGAAGATACCGCCTTTCAGCAGCGTGCGATGAAAATCGGCCACCAGAGAGCCAACATAGCGGGACGTATATCTTCTGCCATTGACTCCGGCGTGTAGGCTCGCGAGATACGCTCGATAGCCTTCGGGGAATTGGCCGGCGTTGGCCTCATTCACCGAATATATATTTCCCCGTTCCGGCATCCGGATGTTTTCGTGACTGAGTACGTAAGCCCCAATCGAGGGGTCGAGCGTGAAGCCGGACACGCCGTGTCCGCAGGTGTAAACAAGAATGGTCGATGGTCCATAGACCACGTAACCGGCTGCTACCTGCTCGCTGCCGCGCTGTAAAACCGCGCTGTGGCAGTCCCGTTTAGCAGTCTTCGGACAACGAAAAATGGAGAATATAGTGCCAAGATTTACGTTGACATCGATGTTCGACGACCCGTCGAGAGGGTCGAAGACAATGGCGTATTCGCCCGTATCCGGTGCGCGGTCGAACGTGACAGGTTCTTCGTTCTCCTCCGATACAAGCACGGCTACGCTATCCCGTAGGCCGAGGCAGTGCAGCAACGCCCGGTTCGCATAGACGTCCAGCTTTTGTTGCGCCTCGCCTTGAACATTGGTATCGCCCGCCGCGCCGACCATATCGAGCAGTCCCGCCCGCCGGATCTTCGCTTCGGTCATCTTTGTGGCCAGCGTGATTCCAGAAAGCAGCCAGGAAAATGTCCCTCGTGCGCCGGGAACTCTCTGCTGTTGTTCAAGAAGGTGCTGTTGAACGGTTACGATCATGCGCTGCCGGCGGCTACGGGGTCGCGGAACCTATGTTAAGCGGCAACGGATGATCGGGCAGTTTCGAATCCGGGAAGCCGCGGATCACTTTAAAGGTACGGTCCCAGCGCGTGCGGCTGAAAAAGTGCTCGCCTAAATCGACGAAGTGTGTAAGCAGCGAACTCACCGAACTGCCCGCCAGATCTTCCGTGGATGCGCGATAAGACCAGTAAATCAGCAGAGGCTTGCCGAGAATATAATCGCGCGGAACAAAGCCCCAGTAGCGGCCATCGAGCGAGTTGTCACGGTTGTCGCCCATAGCGAAATAGCTGTGAGGAGGAACGATCACTTCTCCGTTCGTAACGTGATGGTCGAGCATGTCCCGCTGCAATTGAGCCTGCAACCCCTCGGCAAAAATATACGGCTCGCCGGGGAAGTTATCACGGCTCGCATCATAGGGAAACTTGTGATAAACGTACGGCTCGTAGAGCGGCACGCCGTTGCGGTAGACAATGCGATTCACCATTTTCAGGTGGTCGCCGGGAACGCCGATGACTCGTTTGACGAAAGTCTGGGAAATATCGCCCGGATAACGAAACACGATGATGTCGCCGTGTTTCGGCTCCTCGTAGGGAAGTAGATACTTGCTCACGGGGCCAGCGGGCGCGTAGGCGAGCTTGTCCACCAGCAAATGGTCGCCGATTAGCAGAGTGTCTTCCATTGAGCCAGTGGGAATCACAAAAGCTTGAACCAGAGTAGTGGTTCCGAAAAGAAGCAGGAGTATCGTAACCGCCCACTCGGCGATGCCGTTGCGAGCTTGTTCCTGTTTAGCCGCGGGCGGCTGACCGGCGCCGGTCGCCTTCACGGTAGCTGTCTCTTGTGCCATCGAGTCCTTTAGATGATTTGGCGCACAGCCGAGTGGTTCGTTCGAATCACGCCGGCTATTCGTTTGCCCTGATGTTCATTGTAACTTCCTAATGCTGGACCGGATCCAATCACACCAGATCAATGAGTGAGCCCGCGTTGCAGGAAAGAGGGAATCTCGCGTGAGCCTTGCGTTATCGCGACGATTTCAACACCGTTGCGAGTAGCGCGATAGATGATGAGATAAGCGCCCACGGGAAAGAACAGCACCGGATGGTCGGTAAGTTCCTCTCGTTTGTGTCCAATACCCGGAGCCCGTCCGATCGCTTCAAACGCATCAAGTAATCTTGCTGTCCAGTGGTCGGCAGAGTCGAGATTGTCCTGAGCGATGTATTCCCATATGTCGTCCAAATCAAAGGTCGGCATCTTCGCTGGGAACCTACACGCTCACACCTTGGATTCTCGGCGTTTTTCCGATTTACGCCTGAGCCGCTCGCGGGCTTCGGAAGGGCTAACATGCCTGCCGCTGTCAAGCGACTCCAGACGCCTGCCGAGTTCCCGATTGAATTCAGCAACCCGAGTAGTCCGTGCCTGCTCGTGTTCTTCAAGCGAGTGACGAGCGCCCGAAGGGCAGGGACGATTCGGCTTTCATCATTGTTGCACCGGTTTTTGTGTCTCAACAAATGTGCAAAAGCTTCTAGCGTCATTAATGGCCTTGCACAATTCGTTACGGGTCACAATCAATGAGCCGGGGGTATTCGCGAATTGTTCACATTTTAAATGAGCTTCCGCTTCTTTAATCGCCTTCTCACACAAATCGTCAAATCGCGAGACCGGTTGTTTTTTGAATGCGCCGCTGTTTTTTGAGGCTGACTGCTGTCAATTGCGAGTTCATGCAAAAAATCGTTCCGACAGAGATTGATCTGCTCTATGCGGTCACGCTGAACCGGAGAATTAGTCCATCGAAACGTCGTTTTTTCTTCCAAGCATCGGCCGTGACAATCCAACCAGGACTCTTTCCGTTTTTTCGAGCAGTTCCCAAGAGCTTACTCGGGACAACTCCCCGCAGATAGTCCTGAATCGCTTTTGCCACCAAACTCACGCTGCATAGCCCGAGTACGTCCAATCCTTTTCTGGCGTCCTCCCATTCTTGACCATCGCAAGGACCGAGATTATCAGGAAACGCATGCAAGAAATGGTGATTTTTCAAAAAGGGGCTCGAACGCGGGCGCCGCTGTAAGATAAAAGGAGTGGATGAAAGCGAGCCGACTCTTCAAAGCAGCCAGACTGTCCATGCGAAGACGCTATCACGCTTCCTCCCGATTTACTACAACGCAAGTCAAGTTCTGCATGCTTGACTAATTCCAAAACGCTGAGAGGGTGTTCGAGTTGTTCATGTTCGCGCACCCCTAGGTCGATTGTCATAATCGTAAGGACCGCAACTGTCCTGAATCTGGAGAAGCTATGTACCGGTTACGAATAGGATTTCTTGCAACGATTGCGCTGGCCGCTTTGAGCGTCGGCTGCGCGAAGAAGGCGGCGAGCGATGATGCGCTTGCCAACGACATCAAGGCGAAGCTTTATTCCGATCAAGTGACGAAACCGGCGAATATCGAGGTCGCCGTCAAAAGCGGCATCGTTACGTTAAGCGGCGATGTCCCGAGTTCCGATGTCGAACTCGAAGCGGTGAAGTTGGCCAACGGGGCCAGCGGCGTTACCAGCGTCAGCGACCAGTTGAAGGTGAACGGGGGTGCCGCGGCGAATCAGCCAAACCCGAATCAACCGAGTCCGTACAGTTCAGCGCCGGCTCCTGAGCGTAGTCCTGCGCCGGCGGCGGTTCCATCTCAACCTGCACCTTCGTCCGCGTCGGCGAGAGCCGCTGCTCCGCGCGTTCCCGAACAATCGACCGAGGTGCTCACGATTCCCGCGGGTGAGCGTATTCAAGTCCGCACGATCGATGCCATCAACTCGGCGCGGAACAGCGCAGGACAAACTTTTCGCGCAAGCCTGGACGCCCCGCTGGTTTCGCATGGGCGCGTTATTGTGCCGGCGGGCGCGAACGCATCGATTCTGCTGACCTCAGCCAGAGAAGCCGGACGAATCAAGGGCAACAGCGAAATGGAAGTGCGGTTAGCTGGTCTTGAATACAGAGGCCATACTTATCCGGTTGAAAGCAGCGTAGTCGCGGAGCAGGGCAAGGCACGCGGCAAACAGACCCTGGTGCGGACTGGGATTGGCGCCGCGGCAGGCGCAATTATCGGTGCACTTGCGGGGGGAGGCAAAGGTGCGGCTATCGGGTCGGCTGCGGGCGGCGGTGCAGGTCTTGGGTACGATGTCTTCACGCATGGACAGCAGGTGAAAATTCCGTCCGAGACCGTTTTGAATTTCCGGTTGGAAGCGCCACTAGTGCTGCAAGAAAGGCGGTAGGCGCTACTTAGCCCGGCAAACGGGCATCTGGGGAGCTTTCGCGATGTCGTCGATGCGTGCCTTGGGAATTTCGTATCTTCGGACCGTGTAGTCCTGACTTTTTGACACCTGCGCCGCTGTGAGCGGTATGGCGCAGGAGTGCGCTGTCTCAAGCAGCACTTGCTTGATATCTGGTCTCGGCAGAAATTGGATCGAATAGGGCTTTGCCAGCCTTGGCGCGGGTTGACCGGCTTGTGCGGCGAAGGGCGAAGGCACTGCCCTGTTAATCGCATCTTGCAACGGATTTCCCGTCCCAATACTCAAGTTGCCGGCCAGACAAAGACCGGAGGCCAAGCCAAACAGCAGCGCCGAGCGAAGAAGCATTGCTAAATCTCCCCTGCGCAGAATTGTACCGCTTCTTAGCGGCCCGCTTTACCGGCGTATGAGATGTTGAACATTGATGCGAGTCTCGGTCGTCGTTCCACTATTTAATAAGGCTCGATACGTAGCTCGCTGTATGGAATCGATTCTTAAGCAGGACTTTGCGGATTTCGAGCTGATCGTAGTGAATGACGGCTCTACAGATGGCGGCGAGGAAATCGTCGCAGCCTGTTCCGACCCGCGCGTTCGTTCGGTAAATCAGGCCAACGCTGGACCGGGCGCAGCCCGCAATCGTGGGATTGCCGAAGCGTCCGGAGAATACATCGCCTTCCTCGATGCCGATGACGAATGGCTTCCCGGTTATCTGCAGCGTCAGGTGTGCGCATTCGGAGAGCATCCGTCCGCCGCTTCCGTAACCTGCAGTTACGTGGAGAACCCGAGTTCCATTGATATCAAGGCATTCTGGTTGGGTCGAGGCATAGAAGAAGGACTGCACCGGGTTACCACCGCCACACCGGCGATGCTGCTGGTCTACATGGTCGCCTACATGCTGCCTTGTAATACGCTCTCACGTCTGGATGCCCTGCGGGAGTTCGGCGGGTTTTACGAGAAGGACCGCTGCGTCTATGCGGAAGATGCGTTTCTCTGGTTACAGATTTTGTTGAATTACCCCGTGGCGTTCAGCTTCGAGCCGCTAGTCCGCATTCACCGTGGTGCTGCCGAACTTAGCCAAAATTTGGTGGGCTGCCGTCCAGTTGAACCATTTTTCGCAAGGCCCGATCTGGTGGAGGCGTCCTGTCCTCCGCCTTTGCGGGCGTTGCTCCGCGATTTCCTCGCAATCCGCGCTTTCAAGACGGCGTGCGTCGTCGGCTATTGGGGCGATTGGGCCGGAGCAAACCGCCTGCGCGCGCGATTTTCCGGCCCAGGCGACTGGCGTCTTCCCTACTTTCTCCCGTCGCTGCTTTGCTCAACTCCGGCCGGTTCGTTCCTCGGTGCGGCATGGCGAAAATTTAAGCGGGTTTAATGTTCTGGCCTATCGGAACTTCGTCTTGTTTAAACTAAAGTGAAGTATGCCGCTACCTAGCGATGAGTTTTACCGCATCAAAAAGCTTCCTCCTTATGTGTTCGCCGTTATCAACGAACTGAAGGCAAAAGCACGGGCGGCAAAGCTGGACATCGTAGACATGGGGATGGGCAATCCGGATGGCGCCACGCCTCAGCCTGTCGTAGACAAGCTAATCGAAGCTGCGCGAAATCCGCGCAATCATCGTTATTCATGGTCGCGAGGGATACCGCATTTGCGGGAAGCGATTGTCGCGAGATATCACAAGCAGTACGGCGTCACTTTGGATCCCGAGAGCGAGGCCATCGTCACCATTGGCGCCAAGGATGCGTTGGCCCATTTACTGTTCGCGATCATTGGGCCGGGAGACGTTGTTGTCTCCGCGAACCCGGCGTATCCAATTCACCAGTATGGCGTCATTATGGCGGAGGGCGAGGCTGTCATGCTCCCGATGCCTGATGCCGCTACCTTCCTCCAAGGGTTAAAAGACCATTACCGCACGGCTGTCAAGAAGCCGAAGGTGATCCTCATCTCGTTTCCGCACAATCCGACCACGGTTTGCGTGGATCTGGAGTTCATGCGTGAAGTGGTGGAACTTGCCCGCGAGCACGGGTCCTATATTATTCACGATTTCGCGTACGCGGAACTTGGCTTCGACGGATACAAGCCACCTAGCATCCTGGAGATACCGGGCGCCGCCGATCATGCAGTCGAGATCTACTCGATGACCAAAAGCTACAACATGGCGGGCTGGCGCGTTGGGTTTTGCCTGGGAAATCGCAAACTGATTGCGGCGCTTGCACGGATCAAAAGCTATCTGGATTACGGCATTTTCCAGCCGGTTCAGATTGCCTCAATCATTGCGCTCCGCGAGTGCGACGATGAGCCGCGCAAGATCTGCCACACCTACCGGTCGCGCCGCGACGTACTGGTCGAAGGCTTGAATCGCGCGGGTTGGCCAGTCGAGCCGCCGAAGGGTTCTATGTTCGTATGGGCTCGTATTCCGGAGCCGTTTGCAGAAATGGGCTCACTGGAGTTCGCGAAAATGCTGATGAGCGAGGCGCTGGTGGCGGTTTCGCCAGGGATCGGATTCGGGCCGATGGGTGAAGGCTTTGTTCGTTTCAGCTTGATCGAAAATAACCACCGCACACGGCAGGCTACGAAGAATATCGGGCAGTTCCTGCAGCGTGAAAACGTCCTGGTGGGTTCAACCAGTTTGCACGTATAATTCAGTCCATGGCAGCGCGGTCGGACGCATCTTTGCTCGAGGTTATAGATTTAGCGCAAGTCGGTCCGGTGGATCTTGACCCGCTCCTGGCGGAAGAAATTGAGGTCTGGGAGCGGCGCTTTTCCTGGGACTTCCGGTCGTCGGCGGACATGCTGCGGCGTTTCCTGCAGATTGGGTCTTTATGCGGCTGCGCTTTGCGCTCCGGAAACGAAGTGATCGGCTACGCCTACTATGTTTGCGAAGGCCGCAAGGGGCTAATCGGCGACTTCTACATACGGGCCGCCGAGTGGAGTGTCGGCCGGGAGTCTCAATTGCTGGGGGGCGTTGTTCAATCGATCGTTAGGACGTCCGGTATGCGGCGCATCGAGTCACAATTGATGATGTTCCGCACACCGGCAGGCGGATCGCCGCTCCCTTTTGGGCAGAATCTAAAACGTCACGACCGGTTCTTCATGCGCGTGGACAGCGCGGACGTCCTGAGCCTGCGTGCGGAAGATCCGTCTTTTCGAGTGAACTTTGTCCCTTGGGCCGACCGGTTCCAGGAAGAAATGGCTCATCTGCTGTCGGGGGCGTATCGGGGACACGTGGACAGCGAGATCAACGATCAGTACCGAAATATTCCAGGCGCGCGCGTTTTCCTGATAAACATCGTGAAGTTTCCGGGCTGTGGCCAGTTCTCTCCCGGCGCGTCGGTGCTGGCTGTAGATCCGAGCACGGGCCGGCTCTGCGGTATGTGCCTGGCCAGTCACGTTTCCGCAACCTCCGGCCATGTCACGCAACTCTGCGTTTTGCCTGCTCTACGAGGCGTCAAATTGGGTTACGAGTTGTTGCGCCAAACGTTAGAACGTCTAGTCGCCTCCGGATGCACTTCTATCAGCCTGACGGTGACGTGTGCGAACGTGGATGCAATCCGGCTGTACCGGGATATGGGGTTTCGCTCCGAGACGACCTTCCCCGCACTGGTTTGGGAGGGTTGGTGATCGGTTACTCCGCCCCAATCCAAATATCTTCCTCATCTTCCGAGAGAACGAAAAACACAGATTGATCGTCGCGCGACAAAGTGAACCTGGAGTGCATATCTCCTGCCAGTCCCGCTGAATCCGCGGAAGCTTCCTGGTGCAATTGGTGAGTTCGAAGGTCGGCCAGGAAGATTCCGCCATCTCGGCTGAAAAGAAGACTCTTCCCTCCGGTTAACCAGACCGTCGATGGATAAGGCGTGTTAGGGGCGATCTCCCAATAATCTCCGGCGGACGAAGTAACGATAAAAAGAGATCCCTGCCCGAAGGAGTTGGAACGCATTCTGCCAACCACCGATTCCCGGTTTGGCGACCAGGAAATCGGGCGGAAAATGGACGGCAACCCCCAATCCGGGAGCGCGCGGCCGGGCGGATCGAGCGCCACTGGTTTTGAATCCGCCGGGTAACCCACCAGCGTTCCATCGGGACTCCACGCCGAATACATCGAGCCATTTTTCGTGATCTGCCGCCGTCCGGAGCCGTCCAGATGAATGGACCATAGCTCAAACCGTCCGCTGCGATTGGAAAGGAAGACGATCTGCTTGCCGTCCGGGGACCAATGCGGGCTGCGGTCGCTGAACGTATCGTTAGTGATCCGATGCAAGTCGCTGCCGTCCGGGCGTATTAGCGCCAAGTCTTCCTGTGGATCCTGCACTCGCACCACAATCCAATTTCCATCGGGAGACATTTCCGGTTCTCGGACACTGCGCTCGCCTGCCGTGAGTTCGACTTTCTGATTGAAGCCGATCCCCTTGTTCACGCTAAAGGGAGCTTTGTATAGCTGACTTGAGACCAGCCGGTGTACGTAGGCGAATTCTTTTCCGTTCGGCGCGAACGCGGTCCAGCCGCTGTATGACGAGGGCGTGGTCACCGGCTCGGGATGGCTCAGCACTTCTCCGGTCTCCTCCTCAATGCGGACGCGCCATAGATTCATGGCGCCACCCCGGTCGCTTGAGAAATACAGATATTGGCCATCTGGGGACCATGCCGGACTCCAATCCGTCCAGGAGTCGTGGGTCACGGCCACGGCACTCGAAGCGCCGTTCCCGGAGGCTTCTGCGGCAACCGTCCAAAGGTCGCGATCGCCGTTACGGTCCATTCCCCAGAATGCGACTCGTTTGCCGTGGGGCGACCAAGCGGGTTGCAAAGCATCGTGATCGGAATCCGCAGCCTTGAGCGCGCGAACTTGCCTGGTTTGAAGATTTACTATTTTCAACGAACTGGGAGCGCCAGCCGGAGTCTCGGCAGGATCGCTAAAGCGCCCGGTTGAGAACACAATCTGCGTGCTGTCGGGCGACCAGGACGGATAATAGCCGAAGTTTGTCAGCCTCGAAACGTTCCGTCCGCTTGGATCGAGCAGAAAAATGCCGCCGCCGTCCCGCTCACTGCGAAAAGCGATGCGTTTGCCATCGGGAGACCAGGCGGGCTGGCCATTGTTGGTTCCAGAACCTTGCGTAAGATTCGTATAAACCAGATCTCCCAAGTTTTGCCGGTACAGATCCCATTTGCCAGCTTCACGGCGGGCGTATACCAGGGATTTCGCGTCCGGCGAAAAGGTGGGAGAGGCGCAAAGCATTCCATCACCCGTTACACGCTTGAAATTGACAAAATCTGGCGGTGCGGGTACCGTCCGAGGCTTATGGAAAAACCAGACTGCCAGCAACGCTGCTGCCGCCGCCACTGAAATGCCGACCAGAACGGGGTTGCCAAATGCCTTACCTCGGCGGGGAAGTTCCGCTTGAGCTAAGGGAACGTGTGACTTTTCAGCATCAACCTGAAGAACGGCCGAATCCGGAGATGGGGCGGCTGCTTGATCCAAGCTGGCGAAGGAAGGCAGGTATGCTCCGCGAGGCAGCGTGATTCTTACAACGTCCTCGGAACCCGAACCTTCGTAGTATTTTTGCAGGCGGGAGCGGAGACGGCTGGCTTCGACGCGCACAATGGGATCCAAACGTGGGTCAAAATCGTCACCCCGATCAAACACTTCGACGCCGAGGGTATATTCCTTGAGTTCTCCCGTAGCTCCCTGCAGCCGACGGGTAACCAGATGCCGCAACAAACGCTGCTGGCGCGCCGCTCCGGAAAACACTTCACTTTTAAGGACGATTTCGAGATGTGTCAGGACCTGTTCGGTGGACGGACCATCCGCTCCAGGGCTTCGTGGCGGCTCTGAATTTGTGCCGAGAATAGGAGTATTGTTGTTCAATGTATAAACAGCCTAGTCAGATTCCGCCAGTTCCATCCGGTGTAACCGTTACGCCGGGCCGCGAGAGTATCCGAAACAATAGTGTTTTCAATAATTTTCCGATTATAGTGGATACAGAGCCAATTTGGAGGAGTGTGCCACTCGTTCCTTCAAATCAACCTCCTGCATCGGTATGATACTTCGACGCTCCACCTTGATTTTCACCTGCCTCGCCGCTGGAAGTTTGGGGCCGTTGGCTCTAGCATCGCAGAACTCCGCAGCGCCGACGGAGGCGCCCGCCCCTATGCATCCGCACTATAACGTAGTGGACGCCAGGGGCACGGCGGTTGTGACGATTCACACCTCGCCCGGTCCCGACGGCTCCGTCGCTTCGGGCGAGACATTCGAAAGCTCCGTTCAGCCGTTTTTGGCCAAGAACTGTTACCTGTGTCACAACTCGAAGCTGAAAACCGCTGAGGTCGATTTTTCGCAGTTCAAGACCGACGCTCTGGCCGAGCAGGGTACGGACACCTGGGAAAAGGCCCTCGACAAGCTGCGGCGGGGCGAAATGCCGCCCAAAGGCATGCCGCGTCCAAAGCAGGCTGATATTGACACAGCGATGAGGTGGATGGAAGAGGCGATTGCCCGGGCCGATGCGAATGCCAAGCCCGATCCGGGTCGGGTCACCGCGCACCGCTTAAATCGCGTGGAGTACAACAACACCGTCCGGGACCTGTTAGGAATTGATATTCATCCCGCCGACGACTTTCCGCAGGACGACTCAGGGTACGGCTTCGACAACATAGGCGATGTACTGTCGCTCTCGCCGGTGCTAATGGAGCGTTACATGACGGCGGCGGACAAGTTGGTTCATACGGCTCTTTATGGACCCGAGAAGTTGAAGCCCATCGTCGTGCGCCATCAACCGGTGAAGCGAGAGTATCCGCCGCTGATGACGGCCCCTGCGGACTACGACCAGACCGGGCTCAGTATGCCGAATGCGCTGCATGCGACAAATCGTTTTCCAGTGGATGCGGACTACACGATTCGTGTGTCGCTCTCAGGCGAGCGTCCTGGCGGATCTGAGCCGCTCCATGTCGGGATCTGGCTCGATGGGAAAAAGGTGCAAACCTTGACGTACGACGCGCCGCCTCCCGGACCGCTTACCGGGCAAAATCTCGGACACAATATCGACCTGTCTGGAATCGAGCGGGAAGTCAGGGTACACGTACCCGCCGGCGACCACTGGCTAGCCGCGTCAATTCTTAATATTTATGAAGGGTTGCCGCCCAGCTATGGCGGCTCGAATCCAACCACCCGGCCCATTCCGCCGCCCCCCGACCCGGCCAAGCTATTGGCAAGATTCATGAAGTTTGCAAAGCTGCCGCCGGATGCCACCCCCGAACAAGTTGCAAAGGCCCGTGCGACAGCGGAAACCAGAATCAAGGCCCTCACACCTGCGGCTAATCGCGTTTACGTCCACTACGTTGAAGTGGTGGGGCCCTACAACGAAAAGATGGGTCCGGAGCTTGCAAGCCGTAAGCTAATCTTCGTCTGCGGGAACGGGAATCAGCATTCGGCCAGTTGTCCGAACCTAATTTTGACTCATTTCGCACGCCGGGCGTTCCGGCGGCCCGTGGACAAGGCCGATCTGCAGCCGTATCTTGAGCTCTACGCACAGGCGCGCAAGGCCGGCTCTTCTTTTGACGATGCAATTGGCGTGTCTCTTCAAGCGATTCTCGTTTCGCCGGATTTCCTCTTCCGTATCGAGACGCCGGGGACCTCGCCTCAGGACGCGGCGATTCTACGCAAGGTCTCATTCGGCGATGCTCAAGCGCCCGGCGCACAGCCGGTTAGCGAGTATGCGCTGGCCTCGCGGCTTTCCTATTTCCTCTGGTCAACCATGCCGGACGACCAACTCATGCGCTGCGCCGATCGCCATATACTGCGCCAGCCTGCAGTCTTAAAAGCGCAGGTGGAACGGATGCTAAAGGATCCGAGATCGCACTCGCTTGCCGACAATTTCGCCGGTCAGTGGCTTGAATTGCGCAAACTGGAATCGGACAATCCGGATCACGACAGGTTCCCGCAATGGGACGATTACTTGCGCATGTCGATGCAGCAGGAGACGGAACGGTTCTTCGAAGATGTGGTTCATAACGACAAGAGCATCCTCGACTTCCTCGATTCAAAAACCACTTTCGTAAACCAGAAACTGGCGGAATTCTACGGCATTCCCGGGGTGAAAGGTGTCGAGTTCCAGAAGGTGGATTTAACCGGGACGCATCGCGCCGGCATCCTGACTCAGGCCAGTGTATTGACAGTCTCTTCTTACGCAACCCGCACCTCCCCCGTGTTGCGCGGCAAGTGGGTACTAGAGAATTTCTTGAACGCGACCATCCCGCCGCCGCCGCCGAACGTGCCCCGCTTTGACGAGGCGAAAATCGGTCTGGATGCGACCATGCGTCAGCAACTGGAAGAACACCGTAAGAACCCAATGTGTGCTTCGTGCCACAACAAAATGGATCCTATCGGATTTTCTTTTGAAAATTACAATGCAATAGGTCAATGGCGCGACAAAGACGGCGTCCATCCCGTGGATGCGACCGGACAGTTGCCCACCGGCCAGACTTTCGACGGGGCCTTGCAGCTCGAAGAAATCTATCGCAAGCAGCCCGATGCTTTCGCCGAGTGCGTCACCGTAAAGTTGATGACATACGCGCTGGGCCGTGGTATCGAACGATATGATCGGCCTACGATCAAAGAAATTGTGAAGCGGATTACCGCAGACGACTATCGCTTCTCCGATCTGGTTATTGAAATCGTGAACAGTCTGCCATTTGAGATGCGCCGAGGAGGAGACCGTACCTGACATGAATTTCATTACAGGCAAGCACGTTGAAAGAAGATCGTTTTTAAGAGGTTTGGGTGCAGTCGTCGCGCTGCCCCTGCTGGATGCGATGACGCCCGCTTTAGCGAGTGCCTCGGCTGCATCGGCCACCAAGGCGCCTCTCCGCATGGCGTTTAGTTATGTTCCGAATGGCGTGACCATCGCGGACTGGACCCCGGCTGCGGTTGGCACGGATTTCACACTTCCGCGGATCTTGGCTTCACTGGCGCCGTACCGTGAAAATTTACTCGTTTTGACGGGTCTCGCCCACAGAAACGCCGAAGCGCTCGGCGACGGTGCTGGCGACCATGCCCGCGCGGGCGCGTGTTTCTTAACGGGCGTGCATCCGAAGAAGACGGCCGGAGCGGATATTCACGCCGGGATTTCTGTCGATCAGATCGCCGCCAGAAAATTTGACTCAACAATGAGGCTGTCTTCGCTCGAACTTGGCTGCGAAGATTCCCGCACCGTCGGCAACTGCGATTCCGGTTATAGTTGCGCCTACACAAACAGCATTTCGTGGCGCTCGGCAACGACACCCAATCCGCCCGAGACCAATCCGCGGCTGGCCTTCGAACGCCTGTTTGGTACCGAAGATTTCAGCGTTGACCCCGAGACGCGGGCTCGCCGGGCGCTGCTTCGCGAAAGCATTCTGGACGTGGTGAACGCGCGAACCCAGAAACTAGTCGGCACATTAGGCGCTTCCGATAAGCGCAAGATGGATGAGTACCTCACCGGCGTCCGCGAAGTTGAAAAGCGCATCCAGATGGCGGAGAAGGACAATCATCAGTTCATTCCTTCTATCGAGAAGCCTGCCGGTATTCCGGAGCATTATGGCGACTATGTGAAGTTGATGTACGATTTGCAGGTACTTGCTTATCAATCGGATACAACGCGTGTGTCGAGTCTTCAACTCGGTCGTGAAGGAAGTGTTCGGACGTATGGAGAAATCGGCGTGCCCGATCCGCACCATCCCCTTTCGCATCACCGGAATATTCCGGAATTGATGGATAAGATTTCGAAGATCAACACCTTCCACGTGAGTCTGTTCGGCTATTTCCTGGAGAGGCTGAAAGCAACCAAGGAAGGCGACGGCACGCTGTTGGACAACACAATGCTCGTCTATGGGAGCGCGATTTGCGACGGCAACGCTCATACTCACGCCGATCTTCCAGTGCTTGTGGCGGGCGGAAGCGGTTCGAAGCTGAACCTTGGCCGGCACCTCCAATATCAGAGCGGTACACCGATGGCGAATCTCTACATTTCGCTCCTTGAGCGCATGGACGTGAATGTCGAGCACTTGGGCGACAGCACGGGCGAGTTGCAGCATCTTTCAGACATATAAGATCCGGCGCCATTGATGACGTTCCGGCTCCTTCTTGCCGCTTCGGTACTGGCGGGCTCCGTCTTTGCCGCGACTGCTACAGGCGAGCGCGGCCAGGAGATTCCCTTATGGCCGCACGGTGCCCCCGGCTCCGAAGGTCAGACCAGTCCCGAAGTGGTGCAAGGGCCAGACAACGTCAAAAACTTCAAACGCATATCGAACATCAATAATCCTTAGTCATCGAGAAGGAAGTTCCGAGATAGCCGATTTCCTGAACGATCACGGCATTGCGGCGTTCGTATTGAAGTATCGTTTGGCCCGGAGTCCAGGTTCACACTACACGGTCGCAGGCGATGCGCTGCCAGATGCCAATCATGCGGTTCGTCTAGTGCGTAGCCGGGCGTCCGAGTGGGGCCTCAATCCGGCTCGCATCGGTTTCATGGGGTTCTCCGCGGGCGGGGAAGTGGCTGCCCTCGCCGAAACACGCTTTGACGCGGGAAATCCAGACGCTCCGGATCCGATAGACCGGGTGAGTTCGCGGCCGGATTTTGCAGTTGTTGTTTATCCGGGATTCCGTCCAGGTACAATCAATGTTCCAAAAGACGCGCCACCGACGTTTCTCGTTTGTGCCGATGACGACCGTTCGCATGTCACCGCAACGGTCGAATTGTATTTAGGATTAGAAAAGCAGGGCGTCTCGTCGGAAATGCACATTTACGCAACAGGCGGCCACGGCTTCGGCATTCGCGACATGCACGCTCCGGTATCCACTTGGGATCAGCGGCTGCTTGAGTGGATGAAGGACAAAAAGCTTCTGTAGGCTGCTGCAGTGTATGGACCTCTTTCCGAGCCGCGCACGCAAGTCAACACCATCACATCTACGGCAGGCGACACCGGGATTACCACGATTTCGACGAACACGAAGACCGGGCCTGGCGCATTAACATTCCGCATCTGCAGTTCGCACATTCCCGAACATGAATCCTTAGCCGGTACGGAGCCGCGCCCGTAAGGAAGCGTACTGTGGCGCTAACTTCCGGCAAGAATCCTGGCGCTTAAATATCAGTGTTTCGTAAAGCTATTGACAGGCCGCTCGTATTAGAAATGCAGCTTCAATGCAAACTGAAGAATGCGGTTGGTCCCTAACTGGCCGGGACCGCTCGACTGTGTTGAAGTAATCTGCCCGTAGGTGCTTGAGTTGAGATTCGTGTTCGGATTCCCGAAGTTGGTGTGGTTGATAATATTGAATCCCTCGGCGCGGGCTTCCAGACGCCACCGCTCTCTAACGGCAAACATCCGGCTAAACGACGCATCAAATTCGAACGTCCCCGGGCCGGTTACCGCGTTGCGCCCCAGATTGCCGAAGGTTCCGGTCGGATTTTCGGACAGAGCGGCGGGATTCAAATATTGCGGCAACCCCGGTCCCCGATTTGAATTCACGATATTGCCGCCGATGTAATTCGGACGATCAAGTCCCACTCCCGTTTTCGAATTGTCCAGTCCCGACGTGATGTTGATCGGTAGTCCGGTATGCGCCTGAATGATCGGCGCAAACTCCCAGTTGCCTAGGAGTTTGCTCCAAAAAGGACCGCCGATATGTGGGCTGGTGCCCACGAATGAAGCGTTGAAAATATGCCGCACGTCCATACCGCATGATCCGCGGTCTTGCGCTAGGTTGTACGGGTTCTCAAAGACAGGCCCTGTAAGCTCGCCCCCGAAATCCGCCTCGCTGATGCAGTGTGACCATGTGTAATTCGCCAAAAATGTGTAGTTATGGCTGAAACGATGTTGAATCGAAGAAAGCACGCCGTGGTAACTTGCGTTCGCGCCGTCATCCGCGATTGGTAATGAGCCGATCGGCAATCCCTGCTTCGGATTCAGCAGCGTCAGCACGCGCCGGTTTTGCGTACTTGCCGAACTGCCGGGAATGTAGACGGCCGGATTCGTTTCTTGACCTATCCACAAGTGCGACGTCTTGTTCCCCATGTAGCTTACAGTGGCTAACCAACTGCCGCTGAACTGATGCTGATAGCTCGCGTTCCAGTTGCTTATGGTAGTCGGCTTCAGATTCGACGGCATGATTACGTACAGCGCGGAGGACGACGGAAAATAGGCACTGTTAATAGGAAATGGATTGCCGCCCGGATAACTGATCCAGGGATTCGATAGCGTCCCATAACCATTGGCGGTTCTTGGCAAGCGGCCGTTCTGCAGTGTCCAGCTCTCGTCGATTTCATCGACAAAAGGCGGATTCGATTGTACGCGCTCATCGAAGAACAACTCCGCCGTGTCGTAGAGGATTGCTCCTCCCAGGCGGAATGTATCGTGGCCGCCCTTCGACGCGTACACCAAACCCAAACGCGGCGCGAAATTGATCCATTTATCGTGTACAAAAGCTTTTGGTATGCCCGCGTCTCCGTAGTACAGCATTCCCGCGGGGGCATTCGGATAAACGCTGCTATGTGCGTTGTTCAAGAAATCGGAAAGATTGAAGCTGCTCCCCCGTCCGTAAACGTCTTGCGGAAACAGCATCGGTTCCCAGCGCACACCCGCCGTGACTGTCAACGTGTCCGTCGCGCGCCACGTATCCTGGGCATAGAGGCCGGGATCTGTTTGCCGGTTGGCTGTCGCCTGAACCCGGCTCTGGTTGTAACTCGATAAGTTGCCCAACAGGAAGTCCGCGAGATTGTCCCCGCTGAGCGCTTGACTGAAGCCGTAAGTGCCGTCCAAATCGTAGTTGTTGTCGGCGTTCATCTGCGTGCGAATGACATCCGCGCCCACCATGATCTGGTGACGTCCCCGGACAATAGTTAAGTCATCCGTATAAGACCAGGTGTTCGTGTTGAAGTAGGCGTGGTTACACGTGCCGCAGTAAGTACTGAAATAATTGCCGACGCTTAGACTCAGAAAATCAGGATCTTGCGAAAATACCTGCGATCCGATTGTCTGAGGACTGATGCCTTGCGCCGCCGGTCCGCGATTGTCGCGCCGACGTTCAAACGTCGCATGTGCCGAATTCACCAATGTCGGGCTGAAGATGTAAGTGTCGCCGAGGGTGATGCTCTGCGCGCGTTCCGAATTGCCGGGATTGGTCGTCACTAGCGCATTACCGGGTTCGTAACTGGCGGTCAACGCGTATTGGTCAATAAAATAGCGCCCGAAAAACTGGTGCTTCGGGCTGATCACCCAATCCACGCGCCCGATCGTTTCATAATCGTTGTTGTTCGCCGGAATTCCATAAGTCACCAGCCCGCATCCGTTCGTAGCCGCCGGAAGATACTGAAGCAACTTCATAGCCGCCGGATCGAACATGGAAGTGGGAATCTGGTCGTTCGGGAAGGCTGCGCCGGTAAATGGGTTCTTCAGTTGTTTAAATGCATGGTTGGAAGTACAGCCTGCGCCGTCTATCGTGGAGAAATCCCCTGTTTCGACAGCCGCTGTCGGTACGTGAGAGACCGTCGCCGGTGGGTTCGTGCGAGTCGGAGTACCCTGGAAGCCGCCGAAGAAGAAGAGCTTTTCTCTGATAATCCGGCCACCCAGCGTTCCGCCGTACTGGTTACGCTTCAGCGTGTCGTGCGCGGTGGCGAAGTAGCCGCGCGCGTTCAGGTCGCCGTTGCGCAGATAGTCAAACAGATCGCCGTGAAACTGATTGGTTCCGGATACCGTCACCGCGTTCATCACGCCGCCCGGGTGTTCGCCATATTGCGCCGGCAGAGAACTTGTCTCCACGCTGAATTCCTGCAGAGCATCCGGAAACGGAAACGGCATGTTGACGTTCGTGAATGTGTCTACGTTGTACCCGCCGTCCAGCAGATAATTGGTTCCGTTGGCCTGTCCGCCCGCGATCGAAATCGTCGTCGAGCTATAGAAATTTTTGCTGCCCGTCAGATCGCCCGACGGGGCGGTGACGGCCGCGCCCGACAACAAAATCAACTGCGTCGCATAACGCCCGTTCAGCGGCAGATCGTTAACCTCCTTTTGGTTGATGACCTGGGCTACCGTGCTTTCCCTGGTCTCCACCATCGAGGCGTTAGAATGCACTTCCACGGTTTGCGACACATTGCCCACTTGCATCCCCACATTTGCGGCGACGTTCGCGCCAACTTGTAACTCGATGCCGGTCTGAACGTAATCGTTAAACCCCGGCGCCTTCACTTCCAGCCGGTACGGCCCCACCGGAAGGTTGTTGAACACGTAGTGACCGCTGGAATCCACCGCGGTAGTTTGTGTAACCTGTCGTGCGGTTTGTGTGATGCTGACTGCGGCGTTTGCGACGGCGGCCCCCGACGGGTCTGTAACCACGCCGCTCACGCTTGCGACATCGACGGCTTGGCCGAGCAAGTGAGAACCGCTCAGAAGCATCGAACCAAAAACAAATAAAGCAAGAGACTTGGAGGCTAATCGGTCAACGAGGCTCATTTTTCCACCTAATATGAAGTCAGTATGATCGTCTCCGGGCGTGCGCGTCAAGAAATGTTTGTACTATTTCATTCAGAAAACTGAATGAAATGCACAATCAGTAGCCTCGCCCATGCCGCAGCCAATCTCAAAACCGCCGATCTTTCACTGTGCCCAGCTTGGTGTCACTCATGAACGGCGATTCGCGTATCGTGAATCCCTCAACATCCTTCAGAACCAAAGTCGGTACCGCGGGCGCGTGCTGTCCTTTGACATTGTCAAACTCGGCTTGCAACACGTCCTCGAGCAGGAAAGGAGGCCGAACGTCTTGGTTTAAGTAGCTCACTTCCACGCTGTTCAATTCGAGTCCTTTGACGTGGCGAATGAAGAAGCCGTACGCTGGAATCTCGCCAAACATGCGCGGGTCGGGGTATGCCTTCTCGTCCTCGGGGGGAACAATAGCGGCATCCTCTTTTGTGCCGCCGCCTTTGTAGTAGATACGGATATTGCTCAGCTTCACATCTTCGATATCATGGCCCGGAATGCCACTGATAATCGAGCCGTAGCGCGGGTCGGCATCATACACAACGAAATTTGTGATGTTGATGCGGCGCAGCTCCCCTACGGGGGTGCCTTCGGGAGACCGCAGGCGGCTGCCTAGCCGAAGAAAAATCGGCGAGTTCGCGATGTCGCGCATCGTGACATTCGAAATCGTTACATCTTCCAGATGGCCTCCGTCAACGGCCTCGAGCGCCAGACCTCGGCAGTGAGCGAACACGCTGTTTGAGATCGCGATGTTCTTGAATCCGCCACTCGATTCCGTGCCGAACTTGATTCGCCCGGTCGGCCCGGCGCTATTTGGCTCCTTGAAAAGCTTGCGCTGGTACGTGCCATCTAGAAATGTGCCATCGTCATAACCGCTTACCATGCAGTTCGTGATGGTAACGTTCTCCACATCGCGAAAGAAGCCCAGCGCGTAATCGGCTTTCAGACAGATGCCATCGTCGTGTGGCGAGTTTACGCTGCAATTGGAGATATGCACGTTACGGCACGAATCGATGTCCATTCCATCGCGGTTGGTGTCGATCTTAAGGTTGTCGATGGTCAGATTATCGACGCCCGTCGCCAGTATGCCGAACCATCCTCCCTGCAGGATGGAGATGTCTTTGATAATCACATTGCGGCACAACTTAAGGCTGATGGCCTTATTGCCTAGTCGCGGCTGGCTCGCCGAGCGCGTCAGACCCTTGCCGTAAATGCGGCCCGTACCCAAAATGGCGACGTTCTCGAGCCCTTCGCCCCAGATCAGGCTGGTGTGGAAATGACTGTGACCGAAGTCCTGATACTTGTCCCACTGGTTTGGTTCCGGCTCATCGTACGCCTGTGGATCGGACGCCGCCAGAATCGTTGAGCCCTGTTCCAGATAGAGCGTGACGTTGCTCTTGAGATGGATGGACCCGGACAGCCAAGCGCCAGCCGGGAAATACACGGTTCCGCCGCCGGCGCTACTCGCCGCATCGATGGCCTTGTTGATGGCGGTGCTGTTAAGCGTAGTGCCGTCGCCGGCAGCGCCATAATTCGTGATGTCGAAAACTGGCGGCGCGGGCAAGGCAGCGGCGGCAACGGTCACGAAAAGGAGAAAGACAAGCAGCATTGAGTTCACATTTTATAGGACCACATACGATCCATTCCTGGTTTGCGCACCGCTAATCATGCGTCAAGCCGAAACTCTAATAAGCCGGTACGCAACTCGCCCGTAAGGAAGCGTACTGCCGCGCTAATTTTCCGAAGGCTTTTCGACGTGATCGATGATTAAAATCTTGACGAAGCCTTTTCGCGATTCTAATTTCAGCCCGAGCTGCTCCTGGATTGCCGTGAAGAGGGCCGGGCCGGAAGAATCGGATGAGACCCCGCCACCTACATCCTCATCGGGTGTCCACTTCAGCGTCAGATCGTAATTTCCATTGAGTCCAGTTTCATCCACGACGGGACGCCCGAGCTCTCCGGCCAGGCGGTCAACCAGGGAACTGACAGGTTGGGCAGTCATGTTCAACTGTCCATGCAACATTACAACGCCGCCGCGGTTGGCCGTACTGTGAGCGAACTTTCGACCTTTCCTTCCCACTACCAATGCATATACGGGGAGGTCGCCGGGTTCAGGCAGTAACCTCAACTGAAAGCGCTCCGAGAGTAGAGACTGAAGCATCAATCGAATTGTGTTCGACTGCCGCTCGCCGGAAAGTTTTTCCATCATTGGGATAAGCGTGTTGTTTTTCGCCTCGATATCGAAATCTATCGGAATTAATCCATCCTGGTCCTCCTTTGAGTTGATGGTCCTTTAATCGATAGGCGGAATCGATAAGGTACTTCAGAGCGCAGTTTGTTATTTTGACCGTTGCGATGGAAAAGACTTGGAAATTGCAGACCGCATCCCCCGAGCGATTTGGCTTAATTGACGCGACTTCGAAGGACTCTAAAGGCGCTCCCACAGTCGTTTGTGATATTCCCGTGCTGGTCTGCGATGTCTTCACCGCAGGAAGAGCGACAGGTCCGATGACAACAGCCGCATAAGCAACACCCATCAGAAATTTCCCGGCAAAGCTTAAAATCCACCTGCGTTTCGTGAGCTGTCCCATAAACAATCCTCGAATTGCGACCGCGCGGTTGATCGGCATCGGCCGCAATAGCTCCGTGTCGGCCTGACGCGTTCGACCGTCCACAAAAAGCTCCGGCCGATGGTCCAGCGCCGGCTTACGCCACGTCGCAACCTAAACCGGAGCACTGTCCGATAACGACACATCACGTTCACAACCCGGTTGTCTCGTGGGACGTAATCCGAAAACGATCTCCGAAACAATGCTGGAAGAGGAATTTGGCCCGTGGACGTAAAACGAGAACTCCGCGGAGACCGACCCGTAGCTCAAGTTCGAATCAAGGTGAGTACATAGGGGCAGTCTCGCGCTTTTGACGCTCGGGTCACCTGCGGCGGCAAAAACTCTCCCGACAAGTGGATTGTTATTCGGGAGTAGTTTCACTTGCAGCATTTTGGCGCCCGGCAAAATTAAATTATCTCTCTACCTGCGCTCACGACGGATGAAGTCTATTCTTCCGGGACCCGCCATCCGTTCGACGCTTTTAGGAGCCCGGCAAAAAGTCGGGGGTGCGCCGGGCTAAACCTCGGATTCTGTAAACATCTCCTGTTATGATTCTCCGATTATGAACCCTTTCGCTCGCCGCGACATCCTGAAGCTCTCGCCTCTTGCCCTCGCCTCCGCCGTGGGCCATGTCTCTTTCGCGCAAGCCCCTACGAAGCCGCACGCGAGCACCACCGAAGCCCTCTTCAACGTGCGCACCTTCGGCGCCACCGGCGATGGCAAAACCGTGGATTCCCCCGCGGTCAATAAGGCGATCGAAGCCGTTGCCGCCGCAGGTGGAGGCACGCTGGTCTTCCCCGGAGGCGACTATCTGTGCTTCACGCTCCGCCTCAAAAGCAAGGTTGAACTATACCTCTCGCGCGGCTGCCGCATCATCGCGGCCGACTCGCCCAAGCCCGGTGAAACCACCGGCTACAATGGCGGCGCCTACGATCCAGCCGGGCCCGCGCAACCATGGGAGCAGTACCAGGACTACGGTCATAATCATTGGCCTAATTCGCTTTTCTATGGCGAGGGGATCAGCGACCTCGCCATCGTTGGCCCCGGGTTGATACACGGCAAGGGACTTTCCTTCGGTCAAGGCGGAACTCGGGGCGGCTACCCAGGTTTCAAGGCCGAGCAGGCCGGTGTCGGCAACAAGGCCATCGCGCTCAAGAACTGCCATAACGTCCTGCTGCGCGATTTCTCGGTCCTTAAGGGTGGCCACTTCGCCGTGCTTGCCACCGGGGTGGATAACCTGACACTCGATAATCTGCTGATCGACACCGACCGTGACGGCTTTGACATCGATTGCTGCCGTAACGTGCGGGTCTCGAACTGCACCGTCAACTCGCCGTGGGACGACGCGATCTGCCCCAAGTCGAGCTATGCACTGGGCTACGCGCGCTCCACCGACAATGTCACCATATCCAACAACTACGTCACCGGAACCTACGAACTCGGGACGGTCATCGACGGCACCTGGAAGAAATTCGCCGAAAACGACCACCCTCGCCAAGGCCGTATCAAGTGCGGCACGGAGTCCAACGGCGGCTTTCGCAATATCACCATCAGCGGCAATGTCATCGAAGGCTGCAAGGGCATAGCTCTTGAGACCTCGGACGGTGCATTTGTCGAAGACATCGCCATCACCGGCAATACGATGCGAGATATTTTCGATGCGCCACTGTTCCTGCGCCTTAACCGCCGCAACCGCGGTCCCCGTGATACGGCGCGTCCCGGAACGCTGCGCCGCATACTGATCTCCAACATCGTCAGCTCCAACTCGGACTCAGCCACATCGTCGATCTTCTCGGGCATAGCGTCCAACCTGATCGAAGACGTCAAGCTAAGCAACTGCTTCTTCGGCCATCGCGGCCTGCCCACCGTCATCGGC
>JALYVD010000046.1 GCA_030853405.1 Acidobacteriota bacterium
GCTGAATGCAAGAGAATAGCCTGCTTGGGTTGCTGCGAAGGCTAGAAGAAAGCAGGTCCCAGTTCATTGTTGTCGGTGGACTCGCCGCTGTCCTGAATGGCGCTCCTGTCCAGACGTATGACGTAGACATCGTTTACCGTCGCAGTCCCGAAAATATCGAACTCTTATCGAGCTTAAAGAAGAATTAGCGGGACCCAAAGACTTGGCGGTGCTGCCTGTTCTCCGGCAAACGCTTAAGGAATCGAGACGAGGACGCGACGCGCAGCGCACCGAGTAAGTTGTTCGAGTATACGTCGGTACTCAATACATCATGAAGGCCCACAGCTTATCGCCGGTAGCCGCGATAACGTATTGATGACCATCGAGCATATAAGTCTGCGGCGGATTGGTCACATATCCAATGCGCGTGTTCCACAGAGGCTTACCAGTCGCCGCGTCGTGAGCGACCAAGCTTCCCGCTCCATCGCCGCCGAAGACAAGTCCACCGGCAGTTGCCAATAGACCACCCCCGCCGCCGCCGTCGCTGTAATATGAATGCCGCCAAGCGATCTTTCCTGTTTTGTAATCGATGGCGGTCAGGTAGGTTCCGCCCGATCCGATCTCCGCTTCTTCCTTACCGCCGAGACCCATGGAACCGCGCGGATCGAGGTCGGTCAGGTAGAACTCGGAGAAGCTGTTGTGCTCGGAAATATAAAGCAGGCCGGTATCCGGCGAGAAGGCCGGCGGCTCCCAGTTCGTCGTACCGTCTGAACCAGGTGATACCAGCGAGCCGCCCACGGTGGCATCCTTTTCGGGGTTGAGCTTTGGACCGCCGAATTTGTTCAAGCCGTCCGCCCAGTTGGTCAACTTGCCGAATTTACTGGTAACGAGATGTTCGCCCGTCACGCGGTCAACGGTGAAGTAGTATCCATTGCGTGATGCCGTCAACGCCAGCTTTCTCATCTTGCCGTCGAACATTGCGTCTACCAACACGGGAGTTTGCGCCGAGTCGTAGTCGTGCATGTCGTGCGGCGACGTCTGGTAATACCAGGCCATCTTGCCCGTGTCTACATTCAACGCGATCAGAGAGCAGGTGTAGAGATTATCGCCCAGACCGCGCGTGCCGTTCGTAAAAGCTGGAGTGGGATTGCCGGTGCCAAAGATGTAGAGTTTCGTTTCCGGATCGTACGCGCCCGGAACCCATGTTTGCGCGCCGCCATGTCTCGCCGCGTCCAGACTTTTCCAGGTATCGAGTCCCGGATCGCCCTTCTCCATCGGCACGGTATAGTGCTTCCATTGCAACTCGCCCGTCTCGGGATCAAAGGAATCGAGGAAGCCCGGCGCGTCGATATCGTCGCCCGTTCCGACCAGCAGGTGATCACCCACCACAATGGGGGCGGGCGTTGAGAAGTAGCCGTCGTCCACATTGGCGATTAGCTTGTGCCAGCGCTCCTTACCCGTTTTGGCGTCGAGCGAAATGAGGTAGTCGTCCGGCGTCTCCATGAAGAGATAGTTGTGCCACATGCCAAGGCCGCGATTGCCGGTGTGCGTTCCGCCTTTGGTCTTCCAGAAGTAATGCCACAGTTCGCGGCCGTCGCGGGCGTCCACGGCCCAGGCGTTGTCGGGCATGGTGAAGTAGAGTGTGCCATCAACTTGAAGCGCGGACGCTTTGATGGTTCCGCCCCCGACGTTGATGCCAGCCGGACCCTCACCCCCGACAATCACCGGAGGTGTGTGCTGATATCGCCTGTGATTTTGATTGCCTTCGCCGGTTCCGGCGGTAACCTGGGCCACCCAGGCAAGCGTCAAGTGCTGAACGTTAGAACGGTCCACCTGTTTGAGGGCGCTGAAGCGCTTGCCGGAGTAATCGCCGCTGTAGGTCGGCCAGGAATCGGCCAGGGGCTTTAGAATATCAGCCGGATCGAGGCCGTTGCCTTGCGCGTGAACGAGAAGAGGAGCCGTGAGTAGAGAGGCGGCGAGAACGATTGCGTTGAACTTCATTTCAGGGTCACCAGGTAGGCGGTTACGTCGTGGATATCTTTATCGCTGTATTGAGAGAGGAGATCGCGGTGCACCTTCAGAGGATCGTGAATCACGACGTTCGGCGTTTCTCCGCTTCGGCGAAACGTCTTTTGAGATCCGTCAGGCAGAGCGAGTGTGACCAGAAAATCGTCGATCCGGACCAATCGGCCTTCCACGGTTTCTCGCGACGGCAGTGAAATCGTGGCCGTCACAGTGCGGGGCGATGGACCGCCTGCCGACTCCATCTCCTCCTGGCGTGTGCCGCCGGCGAGCCAGGCGTCCTGCAGATGCTTGGGGTCGGCAATGCGTGCGGCAATGTTGCTGAGATCGTTTGTGGCGGAGTGGCAGCCGCTGCACTTCACTGCGAAATAGGATTTTCCTTCTCGCGCATCGCCGATGAGGATGCTGGGCTCCTTGCCCTCGGAGGGTGGAGCGCCCTGTACTTGAATCATTCCGATTACGCTGCGCACGTAGGCGGCGACCGCGTGGGCGTCCGCGTCATTCAACGCGATTGCCGGCATGCCCATGTTCTGACGGCTGCCGTGAATGATGGGAACGATCTGTTCGCCGTTAAGATCGCTTAGAGCGACCTGGGAGCGCAAGAGGTTGGGACCGCCCATGTCGCCGCCGCGCAGGTCCGCGCCGTGGCAGCCGCGGCAGTTGATTCCGAAGAGCAATTTGCCGCGCGCGATTTGGACCGGATCGCCCGGCGGACGCTTCTGTCCGGGCACAAATCCGCCTCTAGGCGCAGGCGCGTCCGGCGGAGGGACGTTTTGCTTCCCGGGAGTCTGTGCGGCCCCCGCCGGGCGCGGTGGCGTGGACTGGGCGGCCTGTGCCGCAATTCCCATGGGAGAAAGCATCAGGGCGAACAAGCATACAGTTGGAATCGGTGATTTAGGCAGAATGTTCAACCTCGGTTGGTAGAGAGCGGTAACTCAACAATATTCTACCCGCGCTCACCCTGCGGGGCTCGGTTTAGCGTTTTCCGACGCAAGGACGCGGTTAATATTTGGGGACCGAGGGATCGACTTTATCGCTCCAGGCCAGGATGCCGCCCGTCATGTTGCGGACGTTTACAAACCCGTTTTGCTTGAGTAAGTCAACCGCCTTCTGACTGCGGGCGCCGCTCTTGCAGTGCGCGACGATGTCGGCTTCGCGATCTAGCTCCTGCAAACGAGCGGGCAACTGGCCCAGCGGAATCAGAGTCGAGCCAGGGATTCGTGCGATCTGATATTCATGCGGCTCGCGAACGTCGATGAGCGTGAAATTGTCGCCCCGATCCAGCTTCTGCTTTACTTCCATCGGATCAATTACGCCTTGAGGGGAAGCATCTTGGGTAGGGGTCGGTCTCATGCCGCAGAACTCCTGATAATCGATGAGTGTGGTAACAGTCGGGTGGTCTCCGCAGACCGGGCAGTTTTGGTCGCGCCGCAGTTTAAGTTCGCGGAAGCGCATGTTCAAAGCATCGTAAAGAAGCAGGCGATTCTTCAACGTTTCACCTACTCCGAGGATGATCTTAACAGCCTCGGTAGCCTGGACGATACCGATTAAGCCGGGCAAAATACCGAGCACTCCGCCTTCAGCGCAACTCGGGACCAAGCCGGGAGGTGGCGGTTCGGGATAGAGGCAACGATAGCAGGGGCCGTCCTCATAGGCGAACACGGTAGCCTGCCCTTCGAAGCGAAAGATCGAGCCGTAGACGTTCGGCTTCTTCAACAACACGCAGGCATCGTTCACCAGGTAGCGCGTAGGGAAATTATCCGTGCCGTCCAGGACCATGTCATAGTCGCGCAAAATTTCGAGTGCATTGGCACTGGTTAGACCCGTATCGTACTTGTCGATCTTGATGTTTGGATTGATATCCAGCATCGAATCGGCAGCGGAATCGAGCTTCTTACGGCCCAGATCTTTCGTGCCGTGAATCACCTGACGCTGCAGGTTCGAAGCATCGACCACGTCGAACTCGACAATGCCGATGCGGCCCACTCCGGCGGCTGCGAGATACAGAGCGGCCGGGGCGCCAAGCCCGCCCGCGCCAATCATGGCGATTTTCGCCTGCTTCAGCTTCTTCTGGCCTTCGATACCCACCTCCGAGAGAATCAGGTGCCGGCTGTACCGGGCCACTTCCTCATTGGTCAAAGTCACAGCTTCGGGCTCCGCAACTCCAGCCGAGCCGCCCGCAATACTGGGAACAATGGAGAGAGTCTCGTTTCCCTGAAGCGCCGTTTCGGTCTTGTCCAGATAGCGGATGTCTTCGTCGTTGACATAGACGTTGACGAAACTGCGCAGCTTGCCCTGGTCATTGAAGAGATTCTTTTTGAGATTCGGGTATTGCGTGGTGAGGCCGTTCAGAGCCTCCGCCACGGTTGCGCCCGTGACTTCGACGGAATCACTTTGATTGGTGAATTGCCGCAGTGCGGTAGGTATCAGGATTTTTGCCATATCAATTCCTCGCGGTCTGCCTGTGTCTGGTCCAGGTCGGGCAGAAAGCTGTTTGCGTGATGGAACTTACCCCTTTGGATAGACAGCACGACGAATGAGTACCAGGGGCAGGAGTTCTTCAAATCTGTTTGCGAAAAGTAAGCGTCACAGTCTGGGTGCGAATGGAAAATACCGATTAAGTCGAGACCTCGCTCGCCTGCGGCCTTGTCGGCGGCCAGCAGGTCTTCCGGCCTTAACTCGTAGCGCTCGCCCTGCTCACCTTCGAAGGCATTTTCAAGTGGCGCCGCTTCCGTCACGGTTTTCTTGTCGCCGTTAATCCGGCCCAGCATCGCGCCACAGCATTCATTGGGATAGGTGCGCTCCGCGTGCAACACCATGGCGTCCCATGGATTCGATTCGATTTCAATCATTCCAAAAAGATTCGCTGAGATATTTTTGGCCGCCATCGCACAGGATGGTGACCACCGTTCCCGGCTTGCCGCTGTTGGCGAGCGATTCGGCCACTCGGCTGGCTGCCACAACATTGGCGGCGGCTGAAATTCCAACTAGCAGACCCTCTTCACGAGAGAGGCGGCGCGCCATATCGTAAGCGTCCTCCGTCTCAATCCAAAGGTTATCGTCGGCCAAGTTTGGATCATAGATGCCCGGTTTGATGGCAGTGGGCATATGCTTGGTGCCCTCAAGGCCATGAAGCGGGGACGCGGGTTGGACGGAAATACACTGGGTTGCCGGGAGATCTTGTTTCAGACGGCGCGAAACACCCATGAACGTCCCGCTCGTCCCGAGGACTGCCAAGAAATGCGTCACTGTACCGCCCGTCTGCTCAATGATTTCCGGACCCGTCGTCTCGTAGTGCGCTTGCCAGTTTGCGTCGTTGTTGTACTGATCGGGATAGAAATACGCATCCGGGTCTTTTTGGTAGATGCTTTTACAGACCCGAATGGCTCCGTCAGAACCTTCGCCGGGATCAGTAAGCACAAGTTCTGCGCCATAAGCCTTGAGAATCTGCTTCCGCTCGGGCGAGGCGTTAGCCGGCAAACAGAGTTTCACCGGATATCCTCTGCTGGCGCAGACCATGGCGTACGCGATACCGGTGTTGCCGCTGGTCGAGTCGAGGACGATTTTCCCGGGGACAAGCTGACCGTTGGCCTCTCCTTTTCGAATCATGTTCAGGGCGGGACGATCCTTAACAGACCCTCCGGGATTGAGGAATTCGGCTTTGGCAAAAACCCGGACCTCACCTCGGCCAGCCATGCGGATTTCAATCAAAGGAGTATTGCCGATTTTATCCAGCAGGTCAGAAGACAGGAGATTCGCGGCGACGGCGGACATCTAGTTCTAGTGTATGTCTATCGCCTTTGTCGAGTATAAGAGGTATCCGGTATCACTGCTGCTTAATCGGCTGACGGTGGCCATGCCAAATGTGCAAAAGGTAAACTGTCGCGCCCTCAAGCGTGAACACCACCCGGTACACGTGCGGCTTGCGCCCATAGAGCAGATGCCGCACTTCAAAGGTGAAATCCTTGTTTTCGGGCGCTAACGGACAACGTTCGGGAAAAGTAGCAAGCGAGGCGATGGCTTTTCCTAATCTCTGGAACCATCGCAATCCGGTTTCACCCGCCTGTTGCGAAATCAGCCATTCGAGAATATTCTTAGCGTCGCTTTCAGCTTCTTGAGATATTTCAACGCGGAAAGCCATGCTTCTCGCGTATCTCATTAAGGAACTCAGCAGCGGGACGGGCACGTCCGGACTTCACGTCCTCGTAGCCCCGGCGAATGGCCTCCACCGAGTCTTTGTAGTCGCCCCGCTCCCACTCCAAATAGTTCTCCAACACCTCATCGAGCGCAGTGACCGTATCCTGTCCGTGACGCTGCGCATAGTCATCCAATTGCGCCTTGCGTTCAGGTTTAACAGGGACCATTTCCATAAGACGATTGCTACGTAGTCAGATAATTCTTCAGCGGCTGAAAGAACGCCTGCACAAACGAGATCGCCTCATCGCTTGCGGCCTTGGTATCGCCGTGATTGACGCCGATCACCACGCGTACGAGCGATGTATCGCTGCGGTTATACCGGATCGCATCGGCCACGGTAAATATTTTGGCGTAATACTCGCTCGCTACGACGCGGTTGCGAGACTGGTACCAATAAAGAACTACGCTCTGGTTGTCGCCACGCGCAACGACGTAGTGATTCACGGAAATCGGTTGTGATTCGCCCGCAACCGGAATTTGGATGTCTCCCGATTCCGACGGGACCCAACCGCTGCCGGGCAGACAGTTTTTCGGAGAATGCGGGGTTTTGCCCGTGCGCTGTGTTTCAAAGTAGGCGACAAACATCGTGGCTATTGTGCCGTCATTGGCGTTCTTGTATACACGCGACAAGATATCGTCCGCTCTGAGGACGTCAAGAGTGTCCTTGTCAAGCGGCATATCTTCCTGGGGCAGCCATACATTACTGTTCAGTGAAAACTGGTCCAGAGGTTTGTGAAGCGGAACGTTCTCCTGACGCGAGAAGCCATAAAAAACGCCTGCCTGCGCAAGTAGAACTACACTCAAAATACGCGCGGTTTTGGATCCCAGAAAGCCTGTCATAAAAAGCTATGCCTTGCCGAACTTCTTTGCCGCAGAACTTATCAGGCGATGAGTAATCAGCAACGCCGCCAGAGCAACTATGAAGACGACATACCCTTCCATCTCATGATACGTGCCTTGAGCCAGTTTGGTGTTGATTTCCGATAATAGACCTGTCAGGGCAACCCGGATGGCGTTGGCGGCGATGGCAATTGGAACAGTCGCGATGAGCAGCGCCCAGCGCATCCAGGGGCGCTTATCGGTGAAGTAGGCGTACACCAGAGACAAGAATCCCAATGAAAGCAGCGAGCGGATTCCGCTACAAGCATCGGCAATGTCGAGCGTCTGGCTTGGCAATTGCAAGAGATTTCCCGTTCGGATCACTGGGATTCCCATGGCGCTAATAAGAAATTCGCCCAGTTCACTCGCCAGCATCTGCAGACTGAGGGTCAAGCGAGCGTACAGAATCTGCGGGATCGGAATCATGAAAAGCAGCAGGACGAGAGGAAACAAAAGGATCTTCAGCCATGGCTTGCCACCGATGAAAAGCACGATACCGAAAATAGCCATGATGAAGGCAAGGCGGGCCGTGAAAATCTCCGCGCCAAGCGTTGCCGCGAGCGCTTGCAGACCAGCCCATATCACGAGTACGAGGCCCCACTTGCTGGGATTCCGCGGGGTCGCAAGCAGCAGATCCTTACGCTGCCAGGCGATATAGCCCGCCACGAGAGGCACGAAAAAGCCATGCCCCATGTTCTCGTCGTTCGCCCACTGAACGCCCAGACGATACAAGATCGGCGCGTAACATAGGATTAGAAGCCCGCCGAACCACGCGAGAGCCGACCACGACACCTTGCCGGGGACGGGGGAGGTTTCAACGGATTGAGCAAGAGGCGAACTTGCCATCATTTGAGATTACTTGTTCTTAGTTTAGTCACAAACGGGTTCAGCCAGGACGGTTTCAAACCAATATGGGTAACAATAGCTAACGTGCGTCAAGCCTTGACCCGTGCGGGGTTGAAATTTCTGCCGCTGGTTGCGGTTGCCTGGTTGCTGGCTGCGATGCCTCTCAGGGCTCAAGGATTCTTCCCGCTTAAAGACGTCCGGCCTGGCTTGCACGGCGTCGGACGCACTGTTTTCCAGGGGAATCGCATCGAAGAGTTCCAGGTCGAGATCCTCGGAGTCCTCCAGAACGCCGGTCCAAAGCAGAGCATCATTCTTGCAAAACTCAGCGGAGGGCCGCTTGCCAAAGCTGGGGTCATTCAGGGAATGAGCGGGAGTCCCGTATTCATTGACGGGAAACTCCTGGGCGCGGTAGCCCTGGGGTTCGCTTTTTCCAAGGAACCGATCGCCGGAATTCAGCCCATTGAGCAAATGGTCGAAGACAGCCGTTTCACGAGCGGAAGTGGCGCGGTCCAGTCTAACGCGAGTTTTCAACACGGAAATACCTGGGGCCAATCGGCTGCGGGTTCGGTCGCAAGCGCGGCCAACATCGCTTCGCCTTTCGGGAGCTTGACCCAAATTCTAACTCCGGTGGCACTGACGGGATTTACGCCGGCCACAATTCAAACCTTCTCTTCCAGATTCCGGACATTAGGATTCGAACCACAACAAGGAGTGTCGGCGGGCTCGCCAACCTCTCCCGCTTTTTCCGGCACTATCGAGTCTGGAGGAATGATCAGCGTCCAGTTGATGAGCGGCGATATGTCGATAAGCGCGGACGGAACAGTTACTTACATCGATGGCAAGCACGTCTACGCATTTGGACACCGATTTTTGGATGGCGGCACAACCGAACTGCCCTTTGCGCGCTCCGAAGTGCTGGCCGTCGTGCCGACGCTGAACACATCTTTCAAACTGTCGGTTCCGAAGGAATGGGTGGGAACGATCACCAGCGACCGGAACACGGGAGTGGCGGGCGAGATCGGACGTGCCGCGCACACCATCCCGGTCACAATTTCCGTTCAGTCTTCGGTAATGGGCCCACACGAATACCATGTTTCGGTAGTTGACGACCGATTGTTTACGCCATTTATTACGCAAACGGCGATCTTCTCCGCGATCGATGCGACTGAGCGGGCGGTCGGGGCTGGAACGGTGGTGCTTAGTGAACGGATCGAGTTTGAAGGCGGCGTACCGCCCATCGTCCTAAAAGACGCCTTCGTCAGTGATAGCGGTTTACCGCAGCAGGTGGCCGCCGATGCGGTGGTCCCTTTGGGCTTCATTCTTGGAACCGGATTCAACACGCTGCATATCAAGAGCATGTCCTTCGAATTGGCCCCCGTGGAGTCGAAGCATCAGCTTTATATTTCGCAGGCGTGGACCTCGGCTCACGAGGTGCACCCGGGCGATCCGGTGCAAATCACAACACTGCTTGCCGGAGAGAATGGAGTGCAAATGACTCGATCGGCCACTTACCGGGTACCGATCGGTGCACCTGCGGGTCAGCTCAATTTCACGGTCAGCGACGCGAATACGTTAAATTTCCCGGACTTCGCGGGGATGAATGCGAGTTCTGTCCAGAGCCCCGGCCAGTTGGTTGAGCTTTTGAACAAGTACCGGGGAAGTCAGGGAGCTTACGTGCGCGTCTGGCGCTCGCAACCGGCTTTTACGATCTCCGGGCCATCGCCAGGAGGCGAGATCACCGACCCTCCCCCTTCGGTGATGCTTGTCCTTGCGGACCCGTCGATGTCACCCACCAGCAACATGACGCAGATTACGACGCGCGGGTCGGAGATAGCTGAAATTCCGATACCGATCGAAGGTTACGTGGTCACTGGCGCAAGAACTGTTCAGGTCGAAGTCAAAGAGTAGAGAGTGAAGATACAATTCGCGTTCGTCTTTTTCGGATTAGCCGCCAGTGTGTTCGGCGCAACCAGCACCACCTGGGAAGTGAACGGGTTCACAGACATTTTGAAAGGACGGCTGTCGGGGCTATCGGTGACCGTTAACGGCGCTCTCCAGCTTGGTCCGTCCGTTCAGTTCGATGCGCCGCTTGATCAGCCCGCGTTGTGGAGCATCGCCGCCGCGCCGGATCACGGGGTCTATGTGGCGACGGGTCATCAGGGCAAGGTGTTCCGGATCTCCGCCGATGGCAAAGCGTCGCTGGTGTGGAGTTCGCTACAGCCTGAAGTCTTCGCCCTGTGCGTGGATGGGCACGGGCGGTTGTATGCGGGGACGTCGCCGAACGGATCGGTCTATCGAATCGAAAATGGAAAAGCTACCGAGCTTTGGCGTTCGCCTGTGAAGTACATTTGGGCGCTCGAAGCCGCAGCGGACGGGTCGGTTTATGCCGCTACCGGCGAAGGCGGCCAGATTTTCCGCATTCAGCAGGACGGGAAATCGAGCGTCTACTACGAGACGGGCCAGGTGAACGTGACGTCGCTCGCCTTGGACGCGAATGGTCACCTTTATGCGGGGAGCGACCCGAATGGGCTCCTCTACGAGATTTCGGGTCCGCAAAAGGGATCGGTGATCTACGACTCTACGCTCCCCGAGATCCGGTCGATTGCGATCGCAAAGGACGGCACTGTCTATGCGGCGGCCATGGGCGGGGCGGTGGCCACGCGTTCTGGCGCGATTCCGCCATCGGCCGCGAGTACTCCCGCAACGGTGGTCAGCGCTACACCGACGGTGATCACAGTCACCGAGGCGGCGCCGACCGGAAGCACCACCGATCAGCAGACTGCCGTTACACCCCCGGGCCAGGGACAGGCGGGCTCTTCAACGAGCGCCGCCGCGAATACGGCCGCTTCCGGGAGCGTGGTGGAAGTAAGCGGTGTAGAAAAATCGGCGATTTACAAAGTCAATCCAGACCACACCGTCGAGACAGTACGCAGTTCCAAAGAGGACAACGTTTACGACCTGGCGCTTGATGGAGATTCGCTTCTTTTTTCGACCGATGTTCACGGCAGGATTTATCTTTTGCGCGGACATGAAACGACCTTGCTCGCCGAACTGGGAGATGGTACGGCTACGCGAATTCTGAAGACAGGCTCCGCGCTGTACGCCGGAATGAGCACTCCGGGCAGGCTGTTCTCCCTTGGCGCCCCGGGTAGTGGCCCGGGCCATTACGAATCGCAGGTGCATGATTCTGGATCGGTCGCTCGATGGGGCCACATGCAGTGGCGCGGCGGTGGATCGGGCGTAGCCTTCGAAACCAGAACGGGCTATTCAACGCGCCCGGACGCTACCTGGAGCGGTTGGTCGAGCCCGATGACGGATCCCGCTACAGGTCTGATCAAGAGTCCCGCGGCCCGGTTCATACAGTGGCGCGCCGACTGGACCGCCGGAAGCAAGGGGCGGGTTGACACGGTGGACGTTCCTTATCTGCCGCGGAACACGCCCCCGATTGTGCACAGTATTACCGTGTCCTCAATTGTTGGAACGAACCCGGCCAAGGCGGGCGCAAATGCGGCGGCAACGAGCTCCGCTTATTCGATTACAGTTACCGATACGGGCGAGCCTCCCGCTGCAAGCTCATCGACCACGTCCAGTCAGAACGTGTCGCGGCTGCAAACCACTCAGACACAGATTTCCTGGCAGGCTGACGATCCGGACAACGACAAACTGGCGTATTCGGTCTATTTCCGCGCCGAGGACGAGCAATCCTGGCAACTCGTCCGCAGCCGAATGTTTGAGAACACGCTGCTGCTGGATCCGGATGTGTTCGCGGATGGACGCTATTTCTTTCGTGTGGTGGCTTCCGATGCGCCATCGAATCCAACGGAGTTTGCGAGGGAATCGGAATTGGTCAGTACACCGGTGCTTATCGATAACACGCCGCCTCTGGTAACTATCGGCACGCCACGACGCGATGGCGCCTCGCTTGACGTAGATGTAGAGGGGATTGATAAGACCAGTCCGCTGCGGCTTTGCGAGTATTCCCTGGATGCCGGCTCATGGCAGCCGATTGAAGCGGCTGACGGGGTTACAGATTCACCTCATGAGCAGTTCCACTTGCATCTGGAGAAACTGAGACCGGGAGAGCACCTGCTGGTGTTCCGGATTTACGATACTGCGAATAATGCAGGACTGGCGCGGGTGGTTCTGCGGTGAAAGCCTTAGTTCTCTTCAATTCTGAAGCCGATTCTCGGCTTCAATTTGGGCGTCGCGGGCTCCAAAAGCTTCTTGATTGCGCTAAAGATGACCTGAATTTCATCATCGTGCTCGTCGTACTTCCGCTCCAGAGCCTCGATTTTAGCGGCGAGGTCTTTATGCGTGCTCATGACCTCACGGAGCTTGACGAATGCCCGCATAATTGCGATGTTCATCAGAACTGCGCGGTCGCTTTTGAGGACTGACGAGAGCATGGCGACGCCTTGTTCCGTGAAAACATAGGGCAGATATCGTCTCCCACCCCGGGCTTCGTTTGAGGTTGCAAATTGCAACCTCAAAGTTTCCGTCTCGTCTTTGGTGAGTTGGAACATGAAGTCTCCTGGAAACCGGTTCTGGTTGCGCCTGACTGCCAGATTGAGGTTTTTGGTTAAGACCTGGTACAAATCGGCGTCCACCAGGACCTTGTGACCGCGAATGAAGTAGATGCGGCGTTCGATTAGCTCAACTGGGACGGGAATTTCCTCAGTGAGGGTTTGGAGATGCTTTTCGGGCATGAAGATCTGTGAAGAGACTCAGTGGAAGAGCTATCGCAAATCTCTCAAGTTGCCCAAAGGAGCGAAGTGGTGCCGGCGGCAGGAGTTGAACCTGCGACCTACGGATTATGAGACCGTCGCTCTAACCACCTGAGCTACACCGGCAATGATTCTAGATTATCATTCAGCCTTATCTTGGAGACGGAAGAGGAGGGGCCGTCGTGCCGCCGACATTGGCGTACGACTCCTCTATTTTCACGACTTTGCCGTCTTCATTGAAGCGTAAAAAGGTCATCTTTCCAGGCGGATCGCCATAGACCCAATCTTCCGTTTCATCGCCGTCTTTGTTGGTTTCCCGGCTCTTACTGCGTGGTTTACCCATGGAAAGCAAGACCTGGTCGTGGTCCATTCCCTCGATTGCGTGTTGCTCCTGGATGGCCTTTTTAATCGGTTCGGGTAGTCTATCCACATACTGCTCGGTAGCGGAATGCTTCTCAAAATCGAAGATGGGCGACAGGATACGGCGGATTTCAGCCGTCTTGATCGAAGGCACACTACCCGGGAATTCGAGAACCACGTGTGAGCCATTGATCGGCTGTCCGTTCTGGTTAGTGCTCACTGGATTGGTGTTCCCCCCCATGCCCACCTGTATGTGGTCAAACCAGTGGCCCGACTTCGTACCGCCATTGATTTCCATCAGGATCTTGTTTTTTTCGATCACGACGCGCGTAATTTGGATCTCGTCTCCAACCCGGGCGGCCGGCCCGTCGTCGCGCAAGGCATCGTCCCAGGCGGCGTGATCATAGGTTCCGTCGCTATGAATGACGAGTGCTTTCTTCGAGTGGGGCAGCGTAACCTTGGCAGTCGCGAATTCCGCGCTGAGGCCACGCTCAATCTCCATGCGTTCATCGAAGCTCAACTTGTCCGCACGGAGAGACTGGGCGGCGCTGAGGAGTAAGACAGTAGCAACCGCGATCAGTAAACGGGCTCGTTCAAAACCTGGGCGATCGCGGCAACCTGCGGTTTTATGGGCGCTTTCGCCAAGGCAAAGAAGAGAAGAACCACGAAAATCGTCGCGAGAAGCCCGCCCTCCGGCCCGTAAGCTCCACCGCTCCACAGGGGCGCCAGATCCCATTGATAGGAATACCTCGTCACATCGATTGTAAGCCCGCTCAAGTTCACGCCGAATAGCGGCAGCACGGCATTCCAGCTATAGTGAATGCCGATCGGGAGCCAAAGATCGCGGCTGCGTAAAAAAGAATAGCCCAGCAATATCCCCCACAAGATGGTGTTCGCAACGCTTAATTTGGTGGCGTTTGGGTTTCCCATGTGCGCAAATCCGAAGAGAACGCCAACGGGCAAGACCGTCGCGAACGGGCCCAGTTTTTCAATCAGCAACTGGAAGGCATAGCCCCGGAACATCATTTCTTCGCCAGCCGCGCCAAAAAGCAGGACCGCCAGATAGAAGATTAGCGAGGCCCAGGAGAAGCTCGAATTCTGGCGCGCGGCCAAGTGCCCGGTTCCCGCGAGGAGGGGAGCCAATAACATCAGTGCGGCGGCGCCACCCCCCAATAGAAGCCCCAATGAGAAGTTGCGGCCCGCGCCATTGCCCGTCCCGAGTCCAATTTCGGCGATAGGACGCCGGTCGAAAATCCGCATGGTGAGGAGATTTGCAATGAGCCCGGTTGCGAATAAGCCGATCGTCCCGGCCACCACATCGCCAAACACGCCATGCAGGACAAGAGGTAGCAACTGCAAGCCTATGATCACCATGGCGACGAAGAAAACGACGCGAACGACGACACCCAGACGAGTATTCGGCGCTTGGGTGGGATTCAATGGGAGGGGCATAATTCTCGGTAGGCCAGCTTAGACGGTCAGGCGAATACCCGGGACTATTTCAATGCTACCTGCTATAGATTTGTGACCCACAGCCTAATGCCGGGGCGCTCCGCATCCGATGAGAGAAACATGAAGGAACGGCGGATTGATTCACGGCTGCTTTGCGCGGAGCTTGTGCAGCTTACTTATAGAGACGAATCGGGATACCAGCGGCGGCGCGTCGCTAATCTCGAAGATATTTCACTTTGCGGAGTTTGCTTACAGGTGGAGGGCCGTATTCCAGATGGAACCCGGGTCATCATGAGATACGGGGACGGTGAACTGATCGGCGCCGTGAAGTACTGTTCGTTCCGCGATACAAGCTATTTCCTGGGAATAGAATTTGAAGAAGGCTGCCGGTGGTCCACAAAGCATTTCAAGCCGCAGCATCTTCTTGACCCGCGTGAACTGGTGGGCGGAGTTTTGCGAAGGTATGAAGCGGTCGTCAGCGTGCGGCGGTAGACGGGTTGACGCCAGTTCTCTCCAGATTGTCGATGGAATCCTCCACTTCGCGCTTCTGGTGCATGCCTTGAAGGCGGTCTACGATCTGGCGTTCCCGGTCTGAATCCCCCGGGCGGTGCATACGGGCGTACAAGACGGCTAGCCGGACGTGTGGCTGGGGCAGATCGGGATCTCCGCGGACGATTTCTTCCAGATTGGCAACGGCGTCCGCATCGCGGCCTTCCGAGATCTGCATTCGCGCCACCTCGAAGCGAGCCGAGAGAGAGGCCGGATTGAGCCGCAGTGCACGTTCCAGATAAGGCTGCGCGCCGCCGGTATCGCCATCGATTCGCAGCAGCGTTCCCAGGCGCAGGTAGGCGTCAAAATCATCGGAATCTAGGCCGAGCGCCTTACGGTAAGCGGCTTTGGCTGCATCGGTATTCCCAAGCGCGGCCTTCGCCATTCCACTCAGGACGTAGGCCCCTGGATCGGAGGGATTGAGCCGTATCGCGGCCTCTGCGCTAACATCTGCCTTGGCAAAATCGTCGAGTTTCAGCCGGGTCACGGCCGACATAGTCCAGGCGTTTGCGTCGTTGCGGGAACGTGCCACCCGCTCAATCCGCTGGAGACCTTCGGTCCGCTGGCCTTTGTCGATCAGCGCTTCACCCAGAAGAAAGGCCAAGTCCAGGTTCTGAGGGTGAGCCTTCTCCAGCGGCTGGAGCAGAGCGATGGCCTCGTTATAGCGCTGGACGCTAACCAGCGCGTCGCCCAGCAAGAGAGCGATTTGTTGATTGTCGTGCGAAAGCCGTAGGGCAATGCGGTAATTTGAGATTCCGTCTTCCAAACGGCCGAGCCGGAGTTCAGCGGCGGCCAGATTCGCTCGTGCGGGAACCAGATTCGGGACGAGTTTCAGTACTTGTTCGTAGCCGGTTACAGCTTTGTTCAAGTCGCCGTTCCGCTGGGCGGCCATGGCCTCGTTGAAGAGCTGTTCGGGGCTGGGCTGCTGGGCAAAACAAGGATAAGCGGCAATAAATAGAATGAGATAGAGCCGTTTTACGAAACGAATTACCAGTTGGGTTTGTTTTTTCAAATTGCTTCAATTTTAGAAAAAAGGGCGGTAAGCCGATGCTCGCCGCCCTTTTCCGTGAGTTGATACGTGGCGGTTAGAAGTACAGTTTCGCACGAAGCTGCAGTTCGCGCGGCGAGTTGGCCTGGTTCGTGATCATCCCGAAGTTCGACTGACCGACGGTGGTGGCTGGTGCGCCGAACTGGACGTGATTCAACAGGTTGAAGGCTTCGACGCCGAATTCAAGCTTGCTGGCTTCGTTCCACAAAGGGAACTGCTTGAACAGAGAAGCCGTGACGTTATTGGTTCCTGGAGCGCGGTTCTTCGGAAGCACGCGAGGGGCGTTGCCGTCGAAAAATTGGCACGGGTACCAGGCGCTGGCGTAGCAGACGTTCCCGTTTGCCTCGGTAATCGGATTGCCCTTGTCGGTAGCAGCACCCGCCGCATTGCTGAAGTAATTGCCGTTTGGACCAACCGTTCCGGAGTTTTGCAGATCGCCAGGAAGATTGGGCCGTTGCGAGCCATACGTCGGGACGTTGGCGCCGTTGTTGAGATAAAGGATCAGCGGAAGACCGTCATCCCAGCGATAGACTCCGTTGACCTGCCAGCCGCCGAGGACGGCATCGACAGCACGGTTCCAGTTGCTTCCGAAGGTTTTCCCTTTGCCGAACGGCAGTTGGTAGACCCAGGAGAACTGGACGATCTGCGGAATGTTGAACTGCGAAACGGAGCGTTCCAGCCTTAAATTGTTCGGATCCTGGATGCCCGACAGCGTTCCACCGGCAGTTCCGTTGATCCAGACGTTCGAACCGGCGATCGACGAATCGTCGATGCTCTTCTGGAAGGTGTAGGTGAACAGCGCCTGAAGTCCGTGGGAGAAGCGCTTCTCGGCCTTGAACTGGAACGAGTTGTAAATGGAGTTGGCGAAAGGCGGATCGACATTGGAAAGCCCTCCGTTGCCCCAGAGAGTAGAGCCGCCCGCGAACTGCGGATACGGATAGTACTGGTCATAGACCTGCCAATTGCCACCCCAGTATGGATTGCTATACGGAGGCGTCACCTTTTGGACTGCGGCGGCCAAAGCTGCGGGAATCGGGACAGTGGCGTTTTGAGCTGAAGCATTCGTTTGGAAAGCCTGCGCCTCAGAAACCGGCAGGTGGTTTATCGCGGCGGTGTCACCACCCAGGTAAAGATGATGACCCACGCGGCCCACATACTCGGCATCAATAAGAATGTCCCCGGGCAACTGGTGTTCGATACCAAAGCTCCAGGACTGCTCCTGAGGTAGTTTGTCATAACCGCTGGCGTAGATTGGCATACCGCCGGCGTTATTGCCTAAATCTGTAGCAGTTCCAAACTGATTACCAGTCACGGGATTGATTTTTAGAGGCTGACCAAGCACCAGAGCAGGCAGGTAGCTGTTAGCGCCGGTCCAGTTTGAGAAGCTAGTTTGCGAGTCATACCCCAGGAATCCACCTGCGCCACTGCCCGTACCCGCTGCGCCGTACTTGGAAGGATCGTAGTAGATTCCGTATCCGCCCCGAACCGTCGTCTGTTTGAAGAAGCGATAAGCGAATCCAAAGCGCGGTCCAATAGCACCGTAGAACGGTTTGTAGGGTGACCTCCCGTAGCCATTCTGGCCGACATATTCGACAGAACCCAAGTTGGTATTTCCGCAAGTTGGGCAGGCTGAAGCTGGCACCAGACCTGCGATGGGACTGGGCGCGCTCGGATCAAAGAAGCTCATCTGGTTATAACGTTCGGACCGTGGGGCATCCACGTCATAGCGCAAACCGAGGTTGAGAGTCAGACGGTCGTTCACGTGCCAGTTGTCCTGGATGAATCCGGCATATTGAAGATTCTGAGTTGCGGGAGCTGGCGGAATTTCGTAGGCGCTCCAACCGGTAGCAACGCCTGTGAGGAAACTGGCCACTGAATCGCCGCCAGTGGATCCATACTGGGACGTTCCCGCCGGTCCGAAGGCGAATAATCCCGCCGGTAAACCGAATTGCTGGAAGTTGATGCGATGGGTCCTGAACTCGGCGCCTATGTGGATGTCATGGTTTCCAGCGGTGTGCGACACAGAAGCGAGCATGTGGTACACGTCGCGTCCATACAGCAATCCCGACCAGGGTTGTCCCCCGATGTTCGCGTTGCCATTTTCCGCTGCATAATTGCTGAGCTGAATCGCTGGGGGAGCTACGAAACCGGACGCATTCAAATTGCTTGGAAGTCCATAGCTAGAGGGATTAAACGTAGGATCAATGCCGCTCGTGTGAGCCCAGGAATGATCATAACCAACTGTGGCGGTGAGCAACGTCGTTGGGTTAAACGTATGCGTATAGTTCAGCGAGGTGGAATAAACAATGCTGGTAGTCGGCCCCTGAGTATTAGAGTCCCAGTTGTTGCCAAAAATGTTTCCACCCCCGCCCAGGCCGCCGGTCAACTGGCTTGAAAACCTGATGCTGAACTGATCGGTGTCGGTGGCGCGCGCATCGAGCTTGATGTCGTATTGGTTGCTGTGCCCGGGGTTAGAAGCCGTTCCGTAGAAGTTATTGTAGGGATTGTAGCTTGTTGTACCGGGAGTTCCCCCGCCGTTTGGTAGAGGGAAGTTCTGAATGATTTTTGCCGACACAGGGTTGATCAGATTTCCACGAACGCTCCGCGTGATATACGACGGCAGACCAGCCGCCGTGCTCGCGTAGGTTGCCATATTGTTATAGGGAATGTAAGTCGTTCGTAGGCCACCGCTACCGTTATTGACAGGTGCCGCCGCGTCCTGAACCGCGCTCCAGGGATCCCACAACTGACCAGCCACAGCGGAACAGGCACCAGCGGAATTGAACGTGCCGCCCGAATTTCCGCAGAGTTCGCCAAAGTTGCCGGTGCGTTCCGCGGCGTCTGGCACGCCGACGTGAGCCGCGCTGGGTGTCACGGTCTTGTTACCTTCGTAATCAAAGAAGAAGAACAGTCTATCTTTCTTTATCGGACCGCCAATGGTGCCACCGAAGTCATTCCAGTGATAGGCTGGCCGGGCACTGCCACCGGCATTACTAAAATAGTCGTTCGCGTTCAGATCCGTATTGCGGAAGAACTCATAGGCACTGCCGTGAAATTGGTTGCTGCCGGATCGGGTAACCACATTGACGACGGTTCCGGCGCTAAAGCCGATTTCAGCGCTGAAATTGGTCTGCTGAACCCGGAATTCCTGGACTGCATCAACGCTTGGCGTGTAAAGCGGTGTGACGAAGCCAGTGTTCTGCTCATAAGTGGTACTGCTGATGCCGTCAATCAAGATGTCGGACTGGGCATTCCGCTCGCCATCGGATACAAAGTTGTTTCCGATCCCGTTTCCAGCCCCATAAGCGGTGCCGGTCGCCTGCGAAACACCCGGCGCAAGGAAAGCCAGATCGTACACAGCGCGATTGATGAGCGGCAGATTGTTGATGAATGTGCGGTTTAAGGTTTGGCCGGTGGTGGCGTCCTCGGTCTGCAACATAGGTGCGGAATTCTCGTTCACGGTCACCGATTGGCCTGCCGTGGCGACCTGAAGAGTGATATCAGCCTTCACGTTTCCGGCGACTTCAAGTACGATGTTCGACCGTTCAGCGGGATTAAAACCCGTGACGTCCACTCTCTCCGTGTAGGCGCCCGGCGGCAAATTCTTGACCGTGAAAAGACCTGAACCGTTGGAAGTCGCGGTGTAGGTAAATCCCTTCGCGGTATCCGTGACTGTTACTTTTGCATTTGGGACAACTGCACCCGAAGGATCTTTGACGGCCCCGGAAATTGACCCGGTATAGACCTGACCCAGCGCGATAACAGCTGCCATGATGAATAGCGAGACAGAGCTAAGCATCCGACGTGTACTACTCATTTCAGACTAATCTCCTTTTTCGAAACCCTAGGCAAGATTGTAAGGGTGTTTCGGGCCGTGAGATCCCAAAAAAGCACGAGGATACCGATACGCCTAACCCGATCGTTCGGAAGAACTTACATACTTATAAGAGGTACATAAAAATGAAGGCAGGCGGCATTTTTCTTCTATTTTGCATATTCGCCGCGGCACGCTCCGGCGCGCTTCCGGAAACGGGCGTTCCGCAGGCACAAATCTCTAACGGCATCGTGCGGGCCACGGTTTATTTGCCAAATTCGGAGCGTGGTTATTACCGTGGCTCACGGTTCGACTGGTCGGGTGTAGTCAAGAGCCTCGAATACAAAGGGCACAACTATTTTGGGGTATGGTTTCCCCGTTATAATCCGCGGCTGAACGATTCTATTACGGGGCCGGTTGAGGAATTCCGGTCTGGTAATTCCACGTTCGGAAGTGCCCTAGGTTACGACGAGGCCGAACCTGGAGGCAGATTTGTGAAGATCGGCGTCGGTGTTTTGAGAAAACCGGACGCAAGCGCTTACGCGTTTTCCAAAGAATATGAGATTGTGAATCCGGGTGTGTGGACCTCGCGTCCTCAACGCGACCGGGTAGAATTCGTTCAGGAATTGCAGGACGATATAGGCTACTCGTACCGCTATGAGAAGACGCTCCGGCTTGTTCCTAAGCGGCCTGAACTGGTTCTAGAGCATCGTCTGAGGAACACTGGCAAACGAACTATTGAGACCGACGTCTACGATCACGACTTCTATGTGATCGACGGGCAGCCTACAGGACCGGGCGTAACCGTTACTTTTGCATTTACACCCCGGCCCGCGACGGCAACCAACTGGCCCGGTGCAGCCGAGTTGGCCGGTAAGGCCGAAATTCAGGGGAAGGACCTGGTTTATACAAGGCAACTCCAAGGGCACGAATCCGCAGCGAGTCTGTTAACCGGATTTAGCTCCTCGGTCAAGGACAACGATATTCGGGTCGAGAATTCCAAGGCGGGGGTGCGGGAGATCGGGAACCGTCCGCTAGTGCGGCTGAACTTGTGGTCCATTCGTACGACGGTCTGTCCGGAAGCGTACATTCATATGAAGATCGCGCCCGGGCAGGAGTTTAAGTGGAAGATCCGGTATTTGTTCTATGAAGCGCCTAGTAAAGCGAAACCGTAAACGCTCCCTTACGGTCACGGTTCTGTGGGTTTGCAGAACCAGGCGCGTTAGCAAGTGGCTGGGAGCACCGATTTCACTGCGGTAAGCTGGCGAATGCCCCAGCAGTACAGCAAGGCCACCGAGGAGTTCGGTCACTATCGTCAACCATGCCATGAGGTGCGGGTCAGGGACGCCCATGCTCTGGAGAATGGCTGCGAACGTGTCGGGGCCCCGTGAAAGCTTAGCGAGCCCATGTTGCATGAACCCGTATCCAACAATCAGGCGGAGCGGAATCGGAGACCAGCGAGCCAAGGGGCTCGGGTCAATAGCTTGGAACGAAATCGCTCGGTATCTTCATAACACGTATGCCTCGCCTTTATGTCGTCACGGCTTTGCTCGTACATGATCTCCCTCGTTCACTATTCAATAGTTGCTTGGATGAACTCGCGCGCCGTGCGCCATGGCCGACGTCCTCGATAACTCATCGACCGAGGCAAGTCTCAAGGCGTCCTGTTTCAGCAGATAGAAAGATACGGCGAGGAGAACCACATCTTTCATTAGGAAAGCGACGTTGCCGACCATTGCGGGAAACCCACCCGCTGACGGAGCCCAGCCATCCGGCATGAACGGGATGATCGTGACCGTACATACAAAGGTAGCGACCGAACCGAGAGCACCGAGCGCCCCTAGTTTCTTGTTCCAGAACCCAGCCAACAACAATGCTCCAAACGCCCATTCCGAGACACCCAGAAGATATGCGGATCCTTTGATGCCGAAGACGGGATACATCCAGAAGATGAGAGGACCATGCGTAAAGAACGGAATGAGGCCTTGTGCTTCGTAATCAAACCACTTCTGATATCCGAAAAAAAAGTAGATGACCACCATCGAGGCTCGAATGAGATGGTAGTCGAGGTCTGCTTTGAGCAAGCCCGTCTTTGCCAGGGCTGTGAGAAGAATGTTCATTTTTTCCTTTACTTGACGATTTCGTTCTGAGGACGATCAGCGGCTTGCGTATCAAGATGTGCTGATAAGGAAGGCGCAGAGGAGAACAGCGGAGTGAGCCCCTCGACAAGAGTCGGGTGAGCCCAAATGGCATCGCGGAGTGCGGTATAGGGCAATGCGGCCATCATGGCCGTCTGTACCGAAGCCGCGACCTACCCAGCGTCCACAGCAAAGGCTGTGAAACCAAGAATGCGATCGCTGTTTACCTCTACGAGTGCCTTGAAAAATCCACGCGTTTCAGAGAGGGTGCGTGCACGAAGCACGCCTTCCATTGGAATCTTGAACAAACGGTATACGATTCCTTGCGCCTTCGCTTCTTTCTCACTCAGGCCAATACGCGCAAGTTCCGGGTCCGTGAAAAGGGTAGAGGGGATTTGCCTGTCCGTTGTCACGTGGTTGCCGCCCGCGAGGTTGTCACGGACAACGCGAAAATCATCGACACTCACATGTGTGAACTGTGGACTGCCAGCAACTTCGCCGATTGCCCAAACTCCGGGCGCGGTTGTCTCGAGCCGCTCGTTGACCTTGATGTAGCCTCGATCGGTCAGTTCAACGCCCGCCAATTCCAGTCCGATGTTCTCTGTGTTGGGCGTCCGGCCCGCAGCAACAAGCAGATGAGTGCCCGTGAGAGTCGTCTCTTTGCCGGCTTGTTCAACGACAACGGCGACTGAATCGCCCGATTTGCCCGAAGCCCGTTTGACGCGCGCATTCAAGAACGTGTCGATCCCCTCGTCTTTGAAGATGTTGGCAAGAGCTTCGGTGACATCGTCGTCTTCTCTGTGCAGCAGCCGGCCGTTTCGATCGATGACGGTGACCTTGCTGCCGAATCGTCGCATCGCCTGCGACAGTTCGAGGCCGACGTAACCGCCGCCAATCACAATGAGGTGTTGAGGGACGCGATCTAATTCGAGTGCTTCGACGTGAGTTAACGGCTGAGTGTCGATCAGGCCAGGGATCGGTTCTAACGCAGCCCGCGTACCGGTGCTGACGATGACATTGGCTCCACGGAGGCGGCGAGTAGTTCCGTCATGGAAAGTGACTTCCAGAGTCTTCGGGCCTACGAAGCGACCTGTTCCAAGAATAAATTCCGCTCCGGTCTGATTGAAGTTATCGCGATAGACATCATTCAGGCGCGATACCATCCCACGTTTTCGGGCGCGCACTTTCGGCATATCCACGCGGAAGCTGGCTGCGGCTATTCCGAACTCTTCACCTCGGCGAAAGTACGACGCCACTTTCGCACTATGAATAACGTTCTTACTCGGCAGACATGCAATATTCGGGCACGATCCACCTATGTACTTACGCTCGATTACCGCAACGTGCTGTCCCTGACCGGCAAATGTCCATGCGGCAAGCGTGGATCCTGTGCCGTCGCCGAGGACCACCAGATCATACTCTTCCAAAGGGGGCGTCTGCGGCTTGAGGGTTGAAAGAAGTGCTTCGGTCTGATTCATGTGCATGATCTCCTGCGGATTTGTCATTTTTCGAATAAGATTTGCTATACACCCTTGATCTCGCCGCCGTCCATACGGAGTGAAGCACCAGTCATCCATTTCGCTGCCGGTGAAACCATGAACGCGAGCAGATCGGCGATCTCCTCCGGCTGCCCAAAGCGCCCGATTTGGGCTTGTTCCGGAAATCTACTCGTTGCTTCTTCAACGGTCATGTGGTGGGCGGGCGCCCACTTTTCTAGGAATGAGCGTCTACGCCCGGTCATAACGGCACCCGGCACAATACTATTCACCTGCACACCGTCTTTAATACCCTGTTCGGCGAACGCCCTCGCGAGAGCGACAATGGCGGCATTGATTGTGGCTACAGCCGCAAAGGCGGGACTAGGGTGAAGCGCCGCATTGCCAGACATAAACACGGCGGATCCCTGCGATGCCTTCAATGCATCCCAAGCTCGGATGGTCAGGCGGCGAGCCCCATGGAGCTTAAGTTCCGCACCGGATTGCCACTGCTCATCCGTCATCTCGAACAGATCGATCTGCGGCACTGCTCCCGCAATGTTTAGCAACGCATCGAGCCGTCCGAAGCGGTCGAGGACAACGCTGACAAGCGCGTCCG
>JALYVD010000390.1 GCA_030853405.1 Acidobacteriota bacterium
GCAGTGCGAGCGTTTCTAACAACTTAGAAAAACCGCCGCTTGGAACGGCTGTCCGATTTTGGGAAACAGCGTGCGGAAGCGTGCTGTCTTGGGCGGTCAGAATGTCTGTCGCGGGCGGAAATGGTAGGTATAGGAGAGACTCGCGTAAGAAGGCAAACGCACTCCGGCCACCGTCTCCCCTGTTATCGGGAAAACTTCGGTGGTCTGCCCCGTGTAGCCGCTGGCTATCAGGAAGTTCAGGCCCAAATCCATTCGATTCTTCAAGAACGAGCGGACCAGTGCGCTGCGGAACTCTTTTACCGGTACGCTGACGAAGCCGTCTCCCAGCGGTTTAACCCCGACTTCTTCGAACTCAGCCCGTGCCTGTAACCCAAACGGCAATTTGTTAAATGTGCCGAGTACATCAACGATGAGCCGCGGGGCTTCCGGTGTCGGCAGACCAGTGGACAAATCGCGCGCATCCGCCTTTGACACGGAGGCCTGCAACAAGCCAAATCCGAAATAGCGCCGCGCAGCTAGTGTGATGAACTTATTCCGTCCGGGGCCCTCGTCCTGCTGAAGTCCTGTGTCAGGATCGATTTTGGCGAGCGAGGCTTCCGTCGTGATGTGCGCTAACGTCACACGGAAATCCGTACCGAAGAATACTTTGCTAGCGACAAGCTGATAAGAATGCTCCCGGCTGATGGGCGTTCCGCGAGTTGTGCCCGTTCCGATTCTTGGGTCGTCCGTATAGAACGCTTCTCCGAAGCTGAAAGCGATGGTGGGCAGATTTGGATGGCCTTCGGGTAGGAACGAAACTGTAGCTTTCGGCGAGTTGAATCCCACCAGAGTGCTGTAGGACTTATTCGGGTTCAGCAGGTCGGTGTTATTGAATTGAATTTCGTCGCGCCGCCAGCCCAAGTCGTAATGAATCTCTTTCCACACAGAGCCATCGAGAGATATATACGGAGCGATATCGCCAAGAGTGACGTTGTTCGCGGTTACCTTTTCAACTGGCCCGTATAAAGAGGGATCGACCGATGCATAATGGTCCAGATCCAATCGCCGAGGCGCGTCGCGTTGGTAATCCGAACCCGCCATCAGCGATAGCGAATTGGTAAACCGCTTCGTGTAAGTTCCATTCAATCCCGTAACTGTCCGGAATTCGCTTTGACGGATTAGGCCATCGCCGAAATTTGAATCGAGCGCCAGATTGTAAGTGCGAAAAAACCCGGACAGTTGGAGCTGGCCGGTCGAATCGATATGCCACACATCGTTCAAAGCAAACTCGCCGGTATGTGTCTGGTCTCGCTGCCGCGGGTCAACCGTATCGTGCAAGCCGGACGCGTTGAGCGGAATCAGTCCCGGTATGTAGGAGTGTCCGTAATATCCGACGCCGAAGATGGTTAGTTCATGCGCGCCGATATCAAATTGTCTGAAGCCATTCAGTTTGTATTGCTGCCGGTGCTCCAGCCGGTCCAGGAAGCCGTTTCCATAGGCTGCCTCGACCGCGATCCAGGATTTCACGCCGGCACTTTCCGGACTCCATCCGGCAACAACATCCGCGTCCCGATAATCTCCTGTAACTGTCACGAATGGCTCAAGACGCGAGCCAAGCAGATAAATCGCGGAAAGATTCTCCGCGTGATTCCCTTCCCGGACGTTGAACGCGCCGCCATCGGTTTGGACACCGTCAAGAATCGCTGGAACCATGATATTGGGGTCGGCGTATCCATTGCCGTGAGCATTCGAAGACAGATTATTCGAGACGAGATAAGTACCCACCTGAATGTATTCCGCGATCGGCTCGCCGTGGTCTCCCGCCACGCCTGGTGAGAAGTACTGGGGCGCTTTGATTCCACCCGAGGCAGTCTCAATCGGCAGGCCGGGAATCGAAATCGGTGCGCCGGGGCGTCCGGGATTTGCGTCGAGTGTTTCCTGGCGAACGTAGACGCGTTGCGCCGGATCGGGGAACAAAATGTTCAATTCCTTGACATCGGAGGTTACGGTAACTGAATCGTGACGGGCCTTTACCGTCTCCGCGCCGGGAGGCGCGCTAAATAACGTTCCGGAAATCTCAAGGAGCAGAAGCGGAAGGTTCTTGAGACTTTCAAGGCGCATACGTTGTTTAATTTCGTGCTACCAGGGCGCCTGCGAACTGTTCCTTTCTTCTCGGGAGGACATTTTTATGCGGTCTTAGAAAGAAAAGTTTTGGGAGAACTCATGACCAAACGCCCGTGTTGAACACCCTTGATACCAACCAGGAGGTCCGCAAGCTTCTGGACCTGCTTCGATTCACCTTTTACAACCACGACTTCCAAACAGGTGTTGTGGTCCAGGTGGACGTGCGTTGTGGAGATGATCAGGTTGTGATGATCGTGCTGCAGGTTGGTTAGCTTCTCGGGCAGCAATCGCGAGTGATGATCGTAGATCAGCGTGATTGTTCCGACGACCGGCGTCTCCGGCGCCTCAACAGCGGCCGTAATCAAGCGATCCCGGATCAGATCGCGAAAGGCCTCTGATCGGTTGGTGTAGCCCTGCTTCGCAATGAAGCGGTCAAAGCGGACCAGGAGACTAGCATCTATCGCAACGCCGATTCGGTTTAACTCTGCCATATGATCTGTCCGATAATGGTTTTTACAGCGTATCACGATTCGAATATACGTATGAACAGCTGATGCACATCCCCGATGGATATTTGAGTCCTTCCACAGCCGCAACCCTCTACTGCGGAGCCGCGCCCTTCTGGTACGTGGCTCTTCGGCGCGTCAGAAAGGAATTGAATACAAGAACGATTCCGCTTCTGTCGGTCTTTTCCGCCTTTTCTTTCGTGATTATGATGTTCAATCTACCGCTGCCAGGCGGCACAACCGGTCACGCGGTAGGCATGGGGATGGCCGCTATTGTTCTCGGGCCGTGGGTGTCGATCCTGGCGATCTCAATTGCCCTATTTATCCAGGCGCTGTTCTTCGGCGACGGCGGCATCACGGCGTTTGGAGCGAACTGCTTCAACATGGCTATCGTCGGGTCGCTGGTTGCGTTTGCGTTCTACCGGATGTTAGGTTATGGTGCGGCGTTAACGGCGCCACGGCGCGTGTTCGCCGCGGCGATTGCCGGCTATGCGGCTATCAACATGTCTGCTCTCTGTGCGGCTGTCGAACTCGGTATTCAGCCTTTGCTGTTCAAAGACGCGTCCGGCACGCCTCTCTATGCGCCCTATCCACTCAGCGTTTCTATTCCGGCTATGATGATCGGTCATCTCACTTTCGCCGGGTTGGCGGAACTCGTCCTATCCGCCGGCGTCGTCCAATACTTACAACGAGCCGATCCCCCGATGCTCAAGCGAACCGCGCCGGAAGCGCCCGCCGCGCAGTTCGAATCTACGTCCATGGCCTTGCGAAACCTATGGCTCGCGCTGGCAATTTTTTTATTGCTGACTCCCCTCGGAATCCTGGCCGTTGGAAGCGCCTGGGGAGAATGGCGCCTCGGCGATTTCACGAATCCGGTCGCGCGGCAACGGATTGCGGCGGCATCTGCTAACCACGCTCCTCCCGCTCACGTCCCTTACGGATTGGCGCATCTTTCTACACTTTGGAAAGCGCCGATTTTAGAATACGCGCCGCATTTCATACACAATTCTCCGGTTGGTTATCTGCTGTCGGCCGCACTTGGAGTTTGCTTGATCGCCGGGATTTCATTCGTGATCGCCCGTCTTCTTAGAAACCGCAGTAAAGGCTTCCTCGAAACAACCCTGACCGGCTTATTGACCGCCATGCAGGAAGCGGTATTTGCGGAAGATACGGCGAGCTCATCTGGTTTCTTACAATCTTTGGACGCGCGTTTGAAGTTAGCCGGTATTGGCGCGCTTATTGTTGCGGCGGTAGCCGTTCACCAGGTTTGGGCCCTCCTGGTTCTGTTCGGCTTAAGCCTAGTACTCGCCCTGGCTTCGCGCGTTTCACTCACAGTTCTCATTAAACGAATCTGGCTGCCCGTGCTCGGCTTTACCGGCGTCATCGCGCTGCCCGCGATCTTTCTGGTTCCGGGAAACCTCATCTTTCGCTTACCATTTCTGAATTGGCCCATAACGTCTCAAGGGCTGAACAGCGCCGTACTACTTACAATGCGCGGCGAGACCGCATCCACTTTTTCCCTCTTACTGGTACTAACTAGCCGGTGGAATCATCTCCTGCGTTCCTTGCGTTTCTTTTGTATTCCCACCGTTCTGGTTGTCATCGTCGAATCCACTTATAGATTTTTCTTTCTGCTGGTGCAAAACGCGCACAACATGCTGGAATCCAGGCAAACTCGCCTGGTTGGGCGTCTGCGTCCTTATGAGCAACGGCGCTTTGCGGCGGCAAGCGTAGGAGTTCTTCTGGACAAAACCATTCAACTCAGCGGCGAGGTCCATACTGCCATGCGAGCCAGGGGCTTTCGCGGCCAAGCGAAGCTGTTGGATGAGGTACAACTACGCCTTCGGGATTGGCTTCAGTTATCCGCGTTTTTGACGATCGCCTTCCTCGTATTCTGGCTGGCTCGATAAAAACTTATGCTTCCAGGCGAACTGGTCTTCGACATCGCAGACGTATGTTTTTCATACCGCGGCCACAAAGCGCTGAGTGGCCTTTCCGTGCAAGTCCACCGGGGCGAACGTATCGCGTTAATTGGAGCAAACGGTTCCGGAAAGTCTACGCTCCTTCGCCTACTTGCCGGCTTATCCTTTCCGGACAGCGGCGGCATATCTCTCTTTGGCGAAGAACTCACGGAAGAGCGGCTTGAAGAAGAGGAATATTTCTTCCGATTCCGGCGGCGTGTCGGAATCTTGTTTCAAAATCCCGACGTACAACTTTTCAACGCCAGCGTTTTCGATGAAATAGCGTTTGGCCCCTTGCAGATGGGTTGGCCGCGAGATCAAATCCGCAACCTCGTGAATAAGACTCTGGAAGAAATGAGAATCGCCGATCTACGGGACCGCGCCCCGCATCGCCTTTCAGGAGGAGAAAAGAAACGGGTAGCGCTCGCGTCCGTACTGGTGCTCGATCCCGAAGTACTTTTACTCGACGAACCTACTGCCGCCCTCGATCCCCACAGCGACGATCAGATGATCAACTTACTCAAATCGTGGGCCAATGGAAAAAAGACTGTAATTACCGCTACACACGATCTCGATACTCTGGAAGACATCGCCGACCGCTGTTATGTGCTGGATAACGGTCGAATAGCCGCCGAAGGCGCACCGCTCACGATACTTCACGACACCCGTATGTTAGCCGCCGCAAAGCTCGTTCGCCCTCAACATCACACGCACTCTCATGGAGTGACAAAGCCGCATCCACACGTACATACGTCGGATATCGGATAAAGGACGTGCAGTGCCGTCCACCGGAGTCAATCCCGACGGCGTTACTCTAGTGGTTGGCAATGAAGGTATCTATCGGCGCGGACCACGCTGGCTTCGACATGAAGCGCGATTTGATCGATTTCATCGAGAAGCTCGGTCACACTGTTCATGATGTCGGCACATTCGAGCCCGGTAAACCGGACGACTACCCGGATTATGCGGTGCTCGTCGCGGAAGACATCCGCTCCGGCAACGCCGAGCGAGGCATTCTTGTTTGCGGCAGCGGCGTCGGAGTTTCCGTCGCGGCAAATAAATTCCGAGGTATTCGTGCGGGCCTCTGTCACGATCACTACTCCGCTCACCAGGGAGTCGAGCACGACGACATGAATATTCTGGTGCTAGGCTCGCGCATAATCGGCCCGATGTTAGCCCAGGACGCCGCGGAAGCTTTCTTAAAAGCGGTTTTCAGCGGCGAAGAGCGGCATGTTCGCCGGCTCAACAAGGTGAAAGGAATTGAAGACAGTGAGCTCAAGTAATCCAAAGACAGCCGAAACGGTGGGGACCTTTTCGTACACGCTCCCAGCGGACTTAAAAAGCGCCGTACAAGAAGCTCATAAGACGTGGGATGCCGCCGGAAACACGGACCGGCTCTGGAACAAAGACGCGGCGCTTTGGACGAACACGGACGAAGGTAAGTGGCTTGGGTGGCTCGACATCATCGACCAGCAACTCACAAACGTCTCAAAGTTCAAAGCCCTGGCGGCGGAGATTCGCGAGGACGGCTTTAAGCATCTCCTGCTTCTTGGCATGGGCGGTTCCAGTCTGGCTCCGGAAGTGTTTAGCATGACGTTCGGAAAACAGCCTGGCTCGCCGGAACTGCTCGTGCTCGATTCGACCGATCCCGTACAGATCAAGAGCTTGCGCGATAAGATCGACCCGGCGCGCACGCTCTTCTGCGTTTCGAGCAAATCCGGCACGACGCTCGAACCGAACATCTACATGCAGTACTTCTACGACGAGACCAGGAAGACTGTTGGCGACCGCGCGGGCCATCACTTTATCGCGGTAACCGATCCTGGTTCCAAGCTAGAAGGCGTAGCTGAGAAACTTGGCTTCCGGCGCGTGTATCACGGAGTTTCGACCATTGGAGGCCGCTATTCCGCGCTTTCCGATTTCGGGCTCGTACCGCAAGCCGCCGCCGGCATCGACACGGAGAAGTTTCTCAAACGCGCCAAACTGATGGTCGAATCCTGCAAAGACGCGGATTCAAACAAGAACCCTGGCGTTTCACTAGGTCTGATTCTCGGCGCCGCCGCCTCTAAGTTCAAACGCGACAAAGTTACTCTTATTTGTTCCCAGTCAATTTACGACTTGGGCGCATGGTTGGAGCAGCTACTCGCCGAATCCACGGGCAAACAGGGTCATGGCCTGATCCCCGTTGACCGTGAACCGCTGGTGGAAACCGACAAGTACGGCAAGGACCGCATCTTCGCGTACATCAAATACGCCGGCGACAGCAGCACCGAGATAGAGAGCGCTGTTTCGGCCCTTGAAAAAGCTGGCCAGCCGGTTATCCGGATCGTGTTGAACAATCTTTACGATCTCGGCCAGACGATGTTCCAGTGGGAAATAGCGACGGCGGTGGCGGGCTCCGTAATCGGCATTGATGCCTTTAATCAGCCTGATGTGGAAGCAAGCAAAATTGCAACTCGCGAACTGACCGACGAATTTGAAAAGGCTGGCTCCCTGCCTGCCGAAAAACCGATTCTCGAGCAAGATGGGATCAAGTTGTTTACCGACAAAGCAAACGCGGAAGCATTGCTGAACGGTGGTAACACGCTTGGCGCGATCATTCGTCAGCATCTCGACCGCATTCACCCCGGTGACTATTTCGGCCTGCTTGCCTATATTCCGATGTTTCCGGAGTATGAAGAAATATTGCAGCAGATGCGCGCCGAGATTCTGGAATCGAAGGAAGTCGCCACGGTACTCGGGTTTGGTCCCCGGTTTCTGCATAGTACGGGACAAGCCTACAAAGGCGGACCAAACTCGGGAGTGTTTCTTCAAATTACGTGCGACGAAGCGAACGACTTACAAGTGCCGCAGCAGAAGTACACATTCGGAATCGTGAAAGCGGCCCAGGCCCGTGGAGATTTCCAGGTATTGGCGGACCGCCACCGCCGCGCACTGCGCGTGCACTTGGGCAAAAATATCGCAAAGGACTTGAATCACCTGCGTGATCTGGTCTGCGCTGCCGTCGCGCATTGATTTCAGAAATCCGGGACTGACTCACCGCGTTGATTACAAGCATGTTTGGAGGCGCGGTGGTCTATCCCAGGGAGCTTATTACAACCCATCCAGAGGTCGCTCCGCTGTGTGTAGATTCAGAAGTTTGCAGAAGAGTGTTACCTTGTGCCCGGTAAGATTCAGGTGTTGGAGGCCCCGCTGGCTTGGCCGGAGGCTGAAAATCCTAGCGGGCACTCTCGCTGTCGAGCATCCGCATCTGTTCCGCGCCGTAACGCGTGCCGGCAACGGCATCCGCCGGAATCGCCTCTTCAATCTCGCTGAGTTCAGCGCTAGAGAGTTGGACATTTACAGCTTCCAGCGATTCCCGAAGTTGTGATCGTTTGCGCGCCCCAATCAACGGCACGATATTCCGGCCCTTCGCGAGCACCCAGGCAATCGCCAGTTGCGAAGGCGTAATTCCTTTTTCCGCGGAGATGTTTTGGAGCGTCTCGACGACTTTCCGGTTCCGCTGCAGATTCTCTCCGCTGAAGCGCGGCAGGTGCGCGCGGAAATCTCCCTTGCCGTTCGGATTAGAGCCGCTCAGTAGCCCACGCGAAAGTACACCGTAAGCAGTTACGCCAATCCCAAGCTCTTCCAACACCGGGAAGATTTCCTTTTCCGGACCACGGCTGATCAGCGCATATTCGATCTGCAAATCGCCGATTGGATGCACCGCATGAGCGCGGCGAATTGTCTCGGGTCCGGCCTCCGAAAGCCCGATATAGCGTACGTAGCCTGCTTTCACAAGATCTGAAATCGCACCGATCGTTTCTTCGATCGGAACCTGCGGATCGAGGCGCGCGGGCCGGTAGATGTCGATATGATCAACTCCCAGCCGATTTAGAGTGTAGCCCAGAAAGTTCTTCACCGCCGCCGGACGGGCGTCGATCCCCAGCCACTGCCCACCCGGACCCCGCATTGCACCAAACTTCACCGAAAGCAGGGCCTTGTGGGCGCGGCCTTTCAGCGCTCGCCCGATGAGCATTTCATTATGGCCCTGGCCGTAAAAATCACCTGTATCGAGCAGCGTAATGCCGCGCTCCAGCGCTTCGTGAATGGTGGCGATGCTTTCGCTTTCGTCCGCTTCGCCATACACACCCGACATCCCCATACAACCAAGCGCAAGAGGAAAAACGGTAGGACCTGAATGGCCGAGCTTACGGGTTTTCGTCTGGATTTCAGGAGGCATCCCACCATCGTAAATTACGGCCGCCTCCGACAACCGTTCACTCTCTGGTTTTCTCTGGTTACTCTCTAAGATATCTGCGGTACGCCCCGCTGTTGTAGGTACTCCAGGCCGTGAACCCGTGTTCCTCGACGTAAAGCTGATACGCAAAATTGATATTCGCCTTACAATTCAGCAGGTCCCGTAAATTCAACCCGGGCCTTTTCAGATGCACGGTATTGATCTGAAAGTATCCCCAATCGAGCGTTCCATCCGTGTTGTAGTGATAGATCTCACACTTCCCCCGCGGATTCTCCGCTCTCTGAATCGCCAAGGCTAGACGGCACGCTGAACCGAATTTCGCGCACGCATACTGCTGATACGCAGTCAGCGGACGATCCTGTTGATCGAACTGCGCCTGCACCGCTTCATGCGCTCGATCGCGAAGCGCAACCACCAGCGGCGATTGAAAACGAAGCCGGATCGGGGACTGTAGATTGAACGTATATTGCGAGTGAATTTGAACAGCCAGATAGACAATCACCACGCCGACAATGGCCGCGAAGGCGCTCATCGCAAGACCCGGCTTGCCCGGCGCGCTCACTTTTACGACCGGACGTTTCGAACTCTTCGCTGGAACGCGCCTACTTCTCCGGGGTGTCTGTACGCTCGGCATTCATTCTCTATTCTGTTGCAAGGCGCATGTGGGAGCATCAGAAGCATGGACCACCACGCACCGCACGTGCATCCAGCCCCCGTGGCGGTTGATGAACGAACCAGTCTGGCGGGCCTTCGCGCCGTAGCCTCATTCGAAGCAATTAAAGGCGTGGCGGTATTGGCACTGTTGTGCATTTTGTTTGCCGTTCACAAACATGTGGAGGACCTCGCCTGGGATCTGCTATTCCACTTGCATATCGATCCGGACCGTCACCTTGCGGAAGAATTTCTGAAAGCCGCGACTAGTCTGAACGATACGCGAATCTGGACGATCGCTGCCGCCGGCCTCGCCTACACCAGCGTGCGCTTCACGGAGGCCTGGGGACTATGGCATCGGCGCGTCTGGGCGGAATGGTTCGCGCTACTTTCGGGAGCTATGTATCTCCCCTGGGAGCTTCTGAAATTCGCGGAACATAGAAATTGGCAGCATATCGCCATTCTCGTTATCAACATCGTAATTATTCTTTATATGCTCTATGTCCGCGTGCGTTCCTGCCGCCCTCCGGCGGAGTGCGCAAGTTCTTCCGCTTAACGCGCTCATGGTTACATTAGAGTCGTGTTGCAACAAAGTGCCGTTCGAATGGCGGAGATGGTCCGCGCGCGCAAAATCTCATCCGTCGAACTCGTAAAACTTCACCTGGACCGTATTGAACAAGCAAATCCCAAAATCAACGCGGTTGTACATTCACTAGCCGACTCTGCCTTACGCGATGCCGCCTCCGCCGATGCCAGACTTGCCCGTGGCGAGGCATGCGGTCCCTTACACGGCGTTCCGTTTTCCGTCAAAGATTCCATCGACGTGGCGGGAACGCGCTGTACCGCCGGAACACTCGGCCGGCGGGAGGCGGAGTACGCCAACGAAGACGCAACACTCGTCCATAGACTGCGCGCCGCGGGAGGAATTCCTATTGCAAAAACAAATCTACCGGACCTCCTCTTCTCCTTTGAAAGCGACAATTACATCTTCGGACGCACAAACAATCCGTACGACCTTACCCGGACATCTGGCGGCAGCAGTGGCGGTGAATCGGCGCTCATCGCATCGGGCGGCTCGCCACTGGGCTTGGGGAGCGATTGCGCAGGCAGCGTCCGGCTGCCCGCCGCTTTCTGCGGCCTCGCGAGTATCAAGCCGACAAGCGGACGTCTGCCTAGAACCGGCCACGTGCCACCCGCCGGAAGTTGGATCGAAAAACTTTGGCAGATCGGTCCGATGGCGCGCTGGACGGAAGACGTCGTACTCGCAATGAAGTTACTCTCGGGCCCGGATGGATTTGACCTCGCGTCTCCACCTGTTTCCTTGATTGAAGCCCCTCAACCCCGCGAACTGCGCGTTGCATTTTTCACAGACAACGGCATCACCAGATGCACGCCCGAAGTGATAAAGGCAATCGAAAACTGCGCCCGCCCTCTCGCCGACTTTGGTATGCGCGTCGAAGCACGCACGCCGCCCTACATCGAGCAGTGCTACGAACTTGAAATGGCAATTCTCGGAGCCGATGGCATGGACGGAATCGACGACTACCTGAGCAAGATCGGTGGCGCCAAAGTTCATCCCTTGTTAACCGATTTCACAAATCGGATGCGTCCATTCCGCGCGACGGCTTCAGCATTTGCGCAGCGCTGGGCACAATGGGACGAGTACCGGTCACAGTTGATGCGTTTCTTCGATCTTTATGACGCCGTGCTGTCGCCCGTGTATACACAGCCCGCGCTGAAGCATGGGGACTCGACGAATGACGAGAACTTCGAAGGATTCAGCTATACAATGGCTTGGAATGTGGCCGGTTTTCCCGCCGCCACCGTACGGTGCGGGGAGGTAAACGGATTACCCATCAATGTGCAAGTCATCGCGGCACCCTGGCGCGAGATGACGGCCTTGTCGGTCTGCCGCGTCATCGAGGAACGGCTTGGCGGATGGCAGGCTCCTCCTGAAGCTTTTTCTCACCGATGAAAAAGTTCCGCTACGTAGCAATGGCGTTGATGTGTGTGGCTCTGCATCAGATCTGTTCCGCCGCGGAAACATCGCCCTGCGCCACCTGTCATCCAAAGGAAACGGCTTTTTATTCGAAGTCGGCGATGGGAACATCGCTCATTTCTCCCGCTTCTCTGCCACCGGCCCACATCACGCACGGCCTGTCGCAAAGCGTGATCACGAGCCAACAACGCGACGGGCAGATGATTCACGGAATAGCGGAACGCGGTTTGACGGCGGAGTATCCTGTCCGTTACCAAATCGGCGGAAAGCTGATGGGGCGGACCTACATGGTCCAGGTCGGGAATTACATGTTCGAATCGCCGGCCTCCTATTTCAAACGCTACGGCTGGGATCTTTCGCCCGGATATGCTTCGAAGCCGATCATCGATTTTGATCGACCGGTAGACGACGCCTGTCTTTTCTGCCACGCAGGCGCGGCGCGATTCGCCGACCCCGATGGTCATCGCCTGAAGGACACGCAACTCACCTCAATTACGTGTGACCGCTGTCACGGCCCAAGCGAAGCCCACGTGCGGCAACCCTCCGCCAGCAACATTGTCAATCCTGCAAAACTGCCCCATGCGGAGCGAGATAGCGTCTGCGAGCAATGTCATCTCGAAGGCTCAACCCGCATCCTGAACAACGGCAACCAGTGGACTGATTTTCGGGCCGGGCAACCAGCGGAATCTATTTTCGCAACTTACATTCTGAGCGGTGGAATCCACACGGCCGTTAATGCAGTCAATCACGTTGAGCAGTTGGGCCAAAGCAAATGCGTCCGGGCGAGCGGGGGCAAGCTGTGGTGCGGTAGTTGTCACAACCCTCACGGCGAAGCCATCGACCGTCAGCGTGAAATCAAGGCCGTTTGCATTTCCTGTCATGTCACGCTCTCGGCTGGCGTTCATCCTAAACCGCCCGACGAATGTACAAGCTGTCACATGCCAAGCAGCGCGACCACCGATATTCCGCACGCGGCACGCACCGACCATCGTCTGCTGCGGCGGCCTTCCGAAGCGGCAACCGTTCAGCCGGTTGAGCCCGAGGAAGTCATCGCGTGGCGCGAACCACCGGCCGAGTCTCGTAACCGCGATCTGGGGCTAGCGGAGGTGCTAGTCGGCATCTCAAACAACTTGCCTCAAATTGCAAGTGACGGCCTGCAGTTATTAAAGGCGCTGCCGGAAAAACAAACACAGCAGGACCCAGCGGTTTTGTCGGATTTTGAAGGCCTGGCGCTTCAACGGCATGACCTCCAGGAGGCTTTAAAACTGGGCCTCGGGACTGTGGAACTGCAGCCGAAAAGCGCTAAGGCGGCCATGAATTTGGGAATTGTGTTGAGCAGGTCAGGTGATTCCGCGGAAGCGGAGACTCAGCTTACCCAAGCCATCAGTCTCGACCTTTCGCTGAAGCAAGCGTACATTGAACTCGCAAAACTGTACGCTGGACAGGGCCGTACACAGGACCTCAACCAAACCTTGGATCAGTTCTTGAAATTCAACCCGCAGGACATCATGTTCCGGCTCCAAAAACAACGCGCCCAAAGCCAAAGCAAGTAGGTAAGATCCCCGATCCGCGCCGGACGCCCCCGTCCGGCTTAGCCCAAAGCTTCAGAAATCGTCTTCCGTATGAACGTTTTGATCGCGCAAGCGCTGAAACTCCTGCGACTCGCGAAGTGCATCTTCCTTTCGTCCTAGTGCTCGATACGCTTGCGCCAGAGTGAAACGCGCCTGTATGTAGCTCGGCTGCAGTCGAATGGCCTCCGTCAAATGCTGCACGGCTCCCTTGTAGTCGTGCTTCTGATAATCGATGCGCCCGGCCACAGCCTGCACCTGCGGATCTTCAGGCGCCATCGCCACGGCCTGCTGAATCGCTTTCAAAGCGTCCCCAATGCGATCTGGAGTGGCATCAAGCGTTGCCCTTGCCAGATAGAGAAACTCCTCCGGCCCGGAAGCTCCCAACGAGGCCGCCGTCTCAAGTTGTGTCTTCGCCTCCTGAGCGCGCTTCTGCCCTTCCAGCAGAATGCCGTAAGTCACATACGAGGGCGCCCACTCGGGCCAACGATTCTGTATCTGCTTCAGAACTTGCTCGGCCTCTCCGGCCTTCGGAATAGCCGCCAATGTAGCCGCCTTAACCAGCAGAATTCTCGGATCATCCGGCAACACGCGCGCCGCCTGGGCAAGCAGGCGAACGGCTTCCGGAGCGCGTCGTTGCCGAGTCAAGAAAAGCGCCGCGTGCTGATAAAGATCCGCACGCTTAGGAGCAGCCGCAAGTGCCTGTTCGATTGCGGCCAGGGCTTCGTCCGGCTTCCCTTCCCCGTCCAACATCTGCGCCCGGGCCAAATAGTAATCTCCCGAACGATTCGCCTCGAAAATTTGATCGAGTTCGGCCAACCCTTGCCGCGGCCCCGCTGTCTGCGAGATAGCGATTGCAAGATCCAGTTGCGCTTCAGGCGTCGAACTTGTTGCGTACTCAAGCAGAGGCTTCGCTTGCGCATACTGTTCCGCCTCGACAAGAGCCCGGCCCGCTTCCGCAGCTAGCGGCGCGGGCGGCTTTAAATCGAGTACGCGCTGAGAGACCTTGGCCGCTTCCTCCATGTCGCCATCGGAAATCAAAAGTTTCAGATTCCGGACGTTCAGCGCAGGATCGTCCGGTGTCTCACTAAGCCGTTTTTGTACTTGCTCCCGGTACCGCGCTTGAAGATCGCCGGGAGAAAGCCCCAGCATATCGACAATCCCAGCCGATGGCACCAGATTGCGGACCTCCGGCCCAAGGGCACGAAAGCGCGCCAGTGTGGCACGTGACTCTTCAGCTTGCCCCGCCTTCAATTCCGCACGGCTCAGATGCAGCAAGACACGCGAGTCTTTTGGCGCAATCTGGGAAGCCTTTCGAAGAACCGCAACGGCGTCCGGCGTCCGGTCTAGCGCAAGATACGTTTCTCCCAGCCGGTCAAGAACGGCGGTATTATCGGGATACTTTTCCGACGCGAACAGCAGGTCGGGCAGAGCGTCGGCCGGTTTGCCTTGCATATAGTTCAGAACGCCACGCCCTAGCCGCGCGGCTACAAACTTGGGGTCCAGACTAATCGCCTTATTTAAATGCGCGAAAGCGTCTTCTGGATTGGTCTGTGCTTCCAAAACCCCGACCTCGTAGTGGGCTGTCACATCACGAGGATGCAGATGAAGGAACGCCTGCAAATCCGAAATCCCTTGCTGCCGGTTGTCCGTTGAACCAAGCATGAAGGCTCGCTCTCGCCGCGCCACTTCATCGTTCGGAACCATTTTCAGATACTTGTCATAAGCGACCAGCGAGTCCGCATAGTAGCCAAGAGCGCTGGCCGTTTGCGCAATCGAGAGCTGAACGTTCGACCGCGAGGAATCGAGCGGCGCTGCCTCGGCCAGCAACTCAAGAGCCGTTTGCCGCTGCCCTAAGTCGATGTCGATAACCGCGAGATTGTACAGCGTATCCACGTCCTTCGGGCGCTGTAAAAGTGCTGCTTGCAAGACATCGCGAGCGCGCCCCAGATGCTTGGCATGATATGCCGCAAGCCCTAGATTATAGAGAACGTCGAAATTCGCAGGCGCCTGCTCGAGAACTCGGGAGAATAGGGCTTCCGCGAAATCGTACTTACCTATCGAGGCGAGCGCCAGACCGGTGCTGAAATTCAGCCGGGGATCATTGGACGAGGATAGCCGTACGCGAATCGCTTGTGCTTTCTGAGCGCGCCCGCTCAGAAACAAAGCTTGCATCTCAAGAATCTGGACCTGAGGCAAAGCAAGTTCTGCCGCTTTCAGCCGTTCCAGACAACGTAAGGCTTCCGTGCCATGCTTCTGCTCAACGGCAATGGATGCCAATTGCAAATTGGCGTTAGCACGCGACGGGTCAATCGCGATTGCTTTCAGATAAGTGGCTTTTGCACCGCTCAGGTCACCCGTCGCGGCTTGATGATTTGCAAAGTTATTCAGAAGAGTCGCCGAGTTAGGCGTCAAGCGAAGAGCATGGCGGTATACGGTCTCTGCGGCGGCATACTTCTTTTCAGAGTCGAGAACCGCTCCAAGGAGTCCTAGAGCCGCCGCATTATTGGGCTGCTTCTGAAGAATCGTGTTGAGAGAAGCTTCCGCCGATGTCAGATCGCCTTTTTGGAAAGCAGCGGCGGCATCGCCGAAATCATCCGCGAACGCAGCCGTGAAGAACAGCAGAATTGCGGAAACAAGAACACACAACTTCATTTAGGGCTTAACTCATCAGTCTATCAACGATTGTCTGGTATCCTTTGGTTGCCTTTCGGCCATGACGAGGTTTTCTCAGCGCTCCTTTTGCGCTATGACCGGCGCTGTTATTGCACTCTGCGGAGCTTTTCTTCACGCTGCGGAAAACACTTCCAGTCCCATTTACTTTGTCTTCCAGTCGATTCCCTTCCATCTCGAAAACGATGAAACGCCGGTTCGCCATGTACCTGCAGCGATGGCCGGCGGCGTGGCGATTTTCGATTACAACAAGGACGGGCGTCCCGATATCTTCTTCACGAACGGCGCAAATCTCGCAACGCTACGGAAGGACTCCCCGAAATACTCGAACCGGCTCTTTCGTAACGATGGCAACGGCAAGTTTACCGACGTGACGAAACAAGCGGGCCTACAAGGAGCCGGCTACGATATCGGCGTCGCCGCCGGAGATTTCGATAACGATGGCTTCCCGGATTTATTTGTCGCCGGAGTACATCGAAACTCCCTCTATCACAACAACGGGAATGGGACATTCACCAATGTGACGGAGAAGGCGGGCTTGAGCCGCCCTGATCCGGAGTACGGGCCGATGTGGGCCGTTGCGGCTGCGTGGGTGGATGCAAACAACGATGGGCTGCTCGATCTTTTCGTTGTGAACTACCTCAAGTGGGACTACACCAAGGAACCCCGCTGCGCCTACCGGGACGCCGTTTACTATTGCAACCCGAAGTTCTACGGCGGGCTGCCCAACCAGCTATTTTTGAACAACGGTGACGGCACCTTCACGGACGTGTCCAGCAAGTGGGGCGTTCGCGCCCATGTAGGCAAAGGTATGGGCGTCGGGGTCGCCGATTACGATGGTGATCGGCGTCCCGATCTGTTTGTCACCAACGACAATTACTACAACTTTTTATTTCACAACCTGAACGGAGAAAAGTTCGAAGAAGCGGCATTCAATAGCGGCGTCGCCCTGGCTGAAAACGGCGAATTCATCAGCGGCATGGGTCTCGATTTCCGCGACTTCAACAACGATGGCCTTCCGGATATCGCATGTGTCGGGCTCAACAATGACACCTTTCCGCTCTATCGCAATACCGGCAAAGGAGACTTTGAGGAGATCACGGCCAAGAGCGGCCTTGCAACGCTCACAAGGCCCATGTCCGGCTATGGCGTCGGGATTTACGACTTCGATAATGATGGCTGGAAAGATCTATTTGTCACGCGCGGTCACGTTGATACAGTGCCCATAGCTAATGAAATGCTCGATCAGTTCAACACTGTTTTCAGGAACCGGGACCAAGGCCGCCGATGGGTCGCGTTAACGGAACAAGCCGGCCTAAGCGCTCGCCCCGCCGCCCGTCATCGCGGCTGTGCTTTCGGCGACCTGGATGGAGATGGAAAGATCGACGTCGTCGCTACTGCTTTAGGAAGGGATGCCGAGATCTGGATGAATCGAAGCAAGGGTGCGAATCACTGGCTCGATTTTGCTCTTGAAGGCACGCGAAGCAATCGCGACGGCATCGGCGCTGTCATCAAACTCGTCACAAAATCGGGCACGCAATATAACCACATGACCACCAGCGTTTGTTATGCATCGTCCAGCGATGGACCGGTACATTTCGGCATGGGGCAAGACCCTATTGCTGAGTCGGTGGAAATTCGCTGGCCCTCCGGAACGGTTCAGCGGCTTGAGAATATTGCCGCGGACCGCGTGCTCAGCATCAAGGAACCGCCCCGTTGAGTATGCCGCAGACCAAAACTCCAGTTCCCGCCAGCGGTGTCTACGCGGCGCTCGCTACACCGCGCCGTCCGAATAGCATTGAGGCCGATACCGCCGTGTTTCTCGAATACCTGGACAAGGTCTCCTCCGGCGGCGTTGATGGCTTCGTCTTGTTCGGTTCCACCGGAGAATTCGTTCACTTCGAAGTCGAAGAACGTATGCGCGTCGTAGGCCTTGCCGTTAAACGAAGCCGCGTCCCTGCGCTAGTCAACGTCTCGCATTCGACTCTCGCGGGCGCCATCGAACTCATGCACCATGCGATGGATTCGGGCGCGTCCGGCGTGCTCGTCATGCCTCCGTACTTCTTCCGTTACGCCGACGCGGAGATCGCCTGTTTCTACGATGCTTTCATCAAGGCTGCCGAAGGACAAGTTCCCATCTATCTTTACAACCTCCCTCAATTCACAGACTCGATCTCCCTCGAACTAGCCGAGCGGCTACTCGCCTCGGGAGCTTTCGCGGGAATCAAAGATTCCGGCGGCGACTGGGATAACTTTGAGCATCTGCGGAATATCCGCGATCGTCACGCTTTCCAATTGCTGATAGGAAACGAATCGATCTATTTGCGCGGCTTAAAAGCAGGAGCGGATGGAGTAGTCTCCGGAGTCGCAGCGGCTCTCCCGGAACTGCCCGTCGCCATTCAGCGTGCCGTGAGGACATCGGATCTCGAAACGGCACAAGCTTTGGGAACGCGGCTAAACGAACTGATGACCTGGATCGCCCGCTTTCCCGCCACCGTGGCTATCAAACAAATCGCAGAGACTCGCGGCTGGATGCGCGCCGATGTAGCGAACCCATTAGGCTCTGAAGCGGTAGAAGATCTTCGGCGGATGCGTGAATGGATCACGGCCTGGTTACCCGCCACGCTCTCGCAATGCGCCGCTGCAACTGGCGTGCGAACGTAGTGATAGTGAGCGAACCGATGAGCGCTGAAGAATTTCGAGAGGCCGCCTATAAGCATGCGGACTGGATCGCGGAATACTTCACCGGAATACGAGATCTGCCCGTTACCGCCTCAATCGAGCCAGGGCAACTGATAAACTCTCTGCCGAAGGAAGCTCCCGAAACCGGACACTCCATCGAAACGATTTTTGCCGATTTTCAAACCTCGATTTTCCCCGCCCTGACGCTCTGGAATCATCCGCGCTTCTTCGCATATTTTTCCGTCTCTTCGACACCGCCCTCCATACTTGCCGATTTCCTTGCGGCCACGCTGAACGTGAACGCAATGCTCTGGAAATCGTCGCCCGCCGCCACAGAACTGGAACAAGTCACGCTCGGATGGTTGCGTCAGTGGCTGGGCTTCGATGAGAGTTGGTTTGGCATTATCTACGACACCGCATCCATCGGAGTGATGCAAGCAATCGGCGCCGCTCGCGAGTGGATCGCTCCGGAATGCCGCGCCCTCGGGATGCTCGGAGACCTGACCGTCTACATCTCCGAGCACACGCACTCTTCGTCGGAGAAAGCCGCCATCACGCTTGGTTTCGGCCAGCAGAACGTGCGAAAGATCCCGGTGGACAGTGAATTCCGAATGAGACCGGATCTGCTGCAAGCAGCCATCGAGAAAGATCTGGCAGCGCACAAACGTCCCTGCTGCATCGTGGCTTCAATCGGTTCCACATCCACCAGCGCCATCGATCCCGTATCCGAGATCGCCGACATTGCGGAGCGCTACGGCGTCTGGCTCCATGTGGACGCCGCGTATGGCGGTTCCGCGGCCGTTCTTTCTGAAATGCAACACATTCTGAACGGCTCGGAGCGCGCGCACTCCTTCATTCTGAACCCACATAAGTGGCTGTATGTCTCAATCGATTGCAGCGTGCTCTACACTCGTTTTCCGGAGATCTTGCGCCGCGCCTCCACGCTGAGCGCCGAATACTTGCGCACACCCGAGGACGATCGCGTCGTGAACTACATGGATTACGGGGTACAACTTGGCCGCCGTTTCCGCGCCCTGAAACTCTGGTACGTGTTTCGCTACTACGGACGGCAAGGGATCGCCGCAATGCTCAAAGAGAGCCTGCGATTGGCCCAGCTGCTCAAGTCCCTAATTGAAAACGACGGTGATTTCGAACTTTGCGCTCCCGTCCCTCTTTCGCTCGTCTGCTTTCGGCATCGATCCGCCAACGACTTCAACAAACGTCTGCTTCAAGAGATCAACGCAACTGGAAAAGCCTTCCTCTCGCATACCGTACTAAACGGCAGCTTCGTCCTTCGATTCGCGATCGGCAACTTTCAAACGACTGAGCAAGACGTCCTTCAGACGTGGCAACTGGTCCAATCCACAGCCCGCATGATGCCTGCATGAACGATCAACGGCTTGCCACCAAATTCTGCGGCATCACGCTTCTTAATCCCGTACTTGCCGCCTCGGGCACCTTCGGCTACGGCATCGAATTTGCAGATCTTCTCGATTTAAACTCTCTGGGCGGAATCGTCACAAAGGGTCTATCGCGCGAACCTCTCGCGGGAAACCCCGCGCCGAGGCTCTGGCCGACCGAAGCCGGAATGATGAACTCTGTCGGCCTGCAAAACGTGGGCGTCGCCGCTTTCATCCGGAACAAACTGCCCAAACTCCACAAATATTCCGTCCCAGTCTTCGCCAACATTTTCGGCTACCGCGCCGAAGACTACGTCGAAGTGGTTCGCGCGCTTGAGAACGCCGAAGGGCTCAGCGCCTATGAGTTGAACGTGTCATGTCCGAACACCGAAAAGGGTGGGATGTTCTTCTCAAGCGATCCCGCGTTGCTGTTCGACGTCGTTTCCCGCGTGCGCACCATCGCCCGCAGACCGTTACTTGTTAAGCTGTCTCCAAACGTCGCGCGCATTGAACCGGTTGCACGCGCCGCTGAGGAAGCGGGCGCCGACGCTCTATCGCTCGTCAACACATTTATCTCTCTGGCTATCGACGTGAATACCCGAGGCCCGCGCATTGGAGCAGGTTTCGGAGGTCTCTCGGGACCCGCCATAAAGCCCATCGCACTCCGCATGGTCTACGAAGCGGCCCAGGCCGTGAACATTCCCGTCGTCGGCTTAGGCGGAATCGCGAACGGGACCGATGCGGCGGAGTTTTTAATCGCCGGAGCATCCGCCGTTCAGGTGGGAACAGCCAATTTCGTCGATCCCCGTGCGCCTATCCGAGTTGCACAGCAACTTGGCCGATTGCTCAAACGCCAAGGCGTTGCGAACGTTCGGGAACTCGTCGGCACACTACGTCTTCCCAGCCGTGGTACATAGCTAGTGCGAATCGGCATCGGCCGGTTTCAACGGCGGGTGAGCGCTGTACTGTTCCTGCGGCGGGTTCAATTTGATGTCGATCATTTTCTCTTCGACGTCAATTTCGTATTTGTTGCCGAACGTCTGATATTCCTTGGCAACCACCTGCAACTGAATAGTGCCCTGCGGAACCTGTGGAAAGTGCGCAACCCCGCTCTGGTTCGTATGCACCTCCCAGTGAATAGGCTTCCGCTTGCCTAACTTCGTGAACTGATGCGATCCAAGAAAATCCAGAATCACCGAGGCATTGTCCACTGGCTTGTCGT
>JALYVD010000391.1 GCA_030853405.1 Acidobacteriota bacterium
GACGGGATCTTGCTCGATTCAGCGCGGCGCATCTGAATCTTCACTTTGGGAAAGAGCCGCCGGTAATGTTCGATGTGTTGAATAAGATACAGCGACGTAGACTCGTTCGCGCCGATAGCAAGACGCCCCGCATAGTTGTCGCGCAGTTCACGCAACGCATTTTCCAGGTCCGATTCAAGGTTCTGGAAACGCCGTGCATATTCGAGCACGACCCGGCCGGCATCCGTTAACAGGAGTTCGCGTCCGGAGCGATCAATTAGCTTTTCCTTTAAGTCACTCTCAAGTCGTTGAATGGCAATGGAAATAGCAGGCTGCGTCCGGAGAAGTTTCTCGCCCGCGCGTGAAAAACTGCGCTCCGTCGCTACCGTCAGGAAAACTTTTAAGGGATACAGTTCCATAACGCCCACCCACCCAGGCGTTTATGTCATGATTATATCTAATACAAGATGTCAAAACTATAAATTTGCATAATCACCCCGATTGAACGTAGGATGGGGATGTCACTGAAGCAAATTGCAGTTTTGGGGTGTTGCCCCTATCAATAGGAGAGCCCACTTGAGCCGAGTCTATATCTTCGATACGACGTTACGCGATGGCGAACAGTCTCCGGGCTGTAGCATGACGAAACCTGAGAAGCTGACGATGGCCGCGCAGCTTGTGGACCTTGGTGTCGATATTCTGGAGGCGGGATTTCCGATTGCCTCCGATGGAGATTTCGAAGCTGTCGATGCGATTAGCCGCCAATTCCCGTGGGTGCAAGTTGCCGCTCTTGCGCGTTGCTGCACACTGGACGTGGAGCGCGCCGCGAAAGCGTTGCAACATGCCAAGCGTCCCCGCATTCACACTTTTATTGCGACCAGCGATATCCATCTCAAGTACAAGCTGAAGAAGACCCGCGAGCAGGTGCTGAATGAAGCCGTTGCAGCGGTGACACTGGCCCGCAGCTACACGGACGACGTCGAGTTTTCGGCGGAAGACGCCACACGCACAGAGATCGGTTATTTGGAAGAGGTTTGTCAGGCGGTTGTCGAAGCGGGCGCGCGTACGGTGAATCTGCCGGATACGGTCGGGTACTCAGTTCCAGACGAATATGCGGAGTTGATTAGCCACATGGTGGGCGTTTTGGGCGACCGCGCCATAGTCAGCGTGCATTGTCATGACGACCTGGGATTGGCCGTTGCGAATTCTCTGGCGGCGGTAAAAGCAGGAGCGCGGCAGGTGGAGTGTACGATCAACGGCATTGGAGAGCGTGCCGGAAACGCCGCTCTCGAGGAAGTTGTGATGGCGCTTAAGATTCGCGCGGACCGTCTGCCTTTCGAGACGAAAGTTCACACGGAAAAGCTGTACGGGGCGAGCCAGATGCTGACCGGATTCATCTCGTTTGGTCCCCAACCGAACAAAGCCATCGTGGGTGAGAACGCGTTTGCACATGAGGCGGGCATTCACCAGGACGGCTACTTGAAAGAGAAATCGACCTACGAGATCATCAGCCCGTTGTCGGTGGGCGTGCCTGAGGGCAAGTTAGTCCTGGGAAAGCACAGCGGGCGTCATGCGTTGAAGAAGCGCACGGAAGACCTCGGGTTCCAGCTTACGCACGACGAACTCGATGAAGTTTATAAACAGTTCACCACGATGGCGGATAACAAGAAAGGTTTGCGAAACGAGGAGATCGCCACGCTGGTGCGTGAAGTAGTCCGTTCGGCGCAGGCGACCACCGTTTAGTCGAGACTTAATGAAACTGAACGTTCTTTTATTGCCCGGCGACGGGATTGGCGTCGAAGTGACGCGGGAAGCCGTCAAGGTTTTGAAGCATGTTGCGGCTAGCTCCGGCCATGAGCTTTCACTGAACGAAGGGCTGCTGGGCGGGATCGCGATTCACAAGACTGGCAATCCGTTCCCAGACGACACGCGCGAGTTGGCGCTCAAAGCGGACGCCACTTTGATGGGTGCGGTAGGGTTGCCGGAATTCGACAATGCGCCACCCGAGAAGCGGCCCGAGCGCGGATTGTTGGGAATTCGCAAGACCCTCGGTGTGTATGCGAATCTGCGGCCGGTGCGATCTTATGCCGCACTGCTGGACTCATCGCCGCTGAAGAACGAACTTGTTGACGGGACGGACATGAT
>JALYVD010000404.1 GCA_030853405.1 Acidobacteriota bacterium
AGGCGATCTGAACCGCTCAGTTTGTTATGGGACAACTCGACGTGATCCGGTATCCGAAAGGCACGAAGATTCTGTGCGAGAACCAGGGGCTACTCGCCGTGCTGTTACGGGTGATTCAGGAATTGGAGATTCCCGGGATCAGTTCAACAATCTCGGATGCGTATATCGCCAAGGCAGAATAAGAATATCGCAGTTACTATGATCCGGAACGTAAGTTCATGTTACCCGCCCGAGATATCAAGGACGCCATTGGCTTTGCAGACATCTTTCCCGAATATCTCTCGCTTTGGCTATTTCAGCGCAAGCTCTTTGACCGATGAGATGGTTGTCAATCACCTTAACCGCATTCCGGTGATGTCTCCGAGAGACGACTGCCCGTGTCCACAAATTGGCGGGACGGTCCGGCCTATTTTCATCGGCCTTCCAGAGAGAAAAAACTGGCGTTACTTCACTGAGAAGTGGCATCCGATGGTGAGCGATTCCTACGCCGTGAGTTACGCAAACAAGAAGATGGACGGCGTTTACTACAACGGCGGCAGTTGGATGCGCATTGAAGTCTGCGGCTATGTTACTGGGAAGCTACACGGATGTAAGCCAGCCGACCAGGCCATTGCCAATCGATTGTGGGCGGAGGTTTATACGGCGGCTGATTTTCCCACGAGCCAGGAATACCTGCCGACCGATCCCACGAACCCGTTCTATGGATATCATCGCGTTTTCGCGTGGAACTCGTTCGTACTACAAGCACTCGAACTGGCGGGACTGCGCAAGCCTGAGATGGACCCGGATTATCGAAAAGCGTAATCGACGGGAACGCCGTCCGATTCGAGCACCCCGTTGTCCATTGTTGTTTTTCTGTCGTCTGGAATAACGACGACAGCTCGTGCGCCGTTTCCCGGGATGTCGATTGCGGCTGACTTATCTCGACCCAACATTGCCTAATCCGGGAGCAGGCGGAGAATTGGGCGCTTACACCTTTACCGGGTCCGGTCCTGGCCGCAATGGCCTGCACCGGCCGGAATCCATTTGGTGGAAATCACTCGGTCCGAGAGTGGGGTTGGCTTATCAAATAAGTCCCACTACAGTTATTCGCAGCGGCTACGGAATTTATTATTCGACGCTTCGGATTTCAGGTTTCGGGGATAACGATCACCTCGGGTTCTTCGGTCAGGCTGATTTCACGTCGCCGGGCGGCGTGACACCGGCCTTTAACTGGAGCAACGGTTTTCCAAGTAACTTCCCGCATCCGCCCTTTCTCGACCCGACGTTAGCGAATGGCCAAAGCCCCACGATGATCCTTACCGATGTGGGACGTCCGGGCACAATCCAGAACTGGACTTTCGACATACAACAGCAACTCGGCAAGGATGCGTTGCTGGATGTGGCGTACGTCGGTGCGCATGACGACCATCTGCAGTCCTGGATGCGTAATCCCAATCAGGTGAATCCCATTTATCTGTCGAAAGGAGCCTGCCTGGACGTCGATTTGACGCAGCAAACAACGAACACAGCGTGCTCCGGGCAGGCTCCCGTGCCATTTCCGTACGCGGGTTTCACCGGCTCGGTCGCGCAGGCGTTGCGCCCATTTCCACAGTACAGCGACATCGCGCTTGAGAATTCATATTCACCCCAGCCATTTGGCTTCTATACGTACCACGCGCTTCAAACCAAATTCCAGAAACGCTTCACTGGCGGACTTACAATTCTTGCGACTTACACGTTCTCGAAGAACATTACGGATGCAGACTCGGAATATCCGGCGCAGTCGGCCTGGAATAACGACGGCGCAGGCCCGACTCAGGACAATTATAGTCAAAAAGCCGAAAAATCTCTGAGTCAACTCGATACTCCTCAGAGCGTGGTCCTCAGCTATACCTATGACCTTCCCATTGGGCCGGGCAGACACTTTATGAGCGGAGGGGGCGTTCGCGGCAAGATATTGAGAGGCTGGCATGTCTCCGGCGTACAGACTTATCACAGTGGCATTCCCACGGGTGTAGGCGCCCCCGGAGTGGACAACGGCATTTTTGCGAATGCCGCAACCGAGCGGGCGAATATTGTCCTCGGCGTCCCGGAGAAAGGTTGGACGGGCACTTTCAATCCCATCACGGATCGTTTCTTCAATCCGGCGGCTTTCGCAGTCCCCGCTAATTTCACGCTTGGGGATGCACCCCGCGCACTTCCACTACGGGAATTTGCCACTGCTAACGAGGATTTCACGCTTGGAAAGCGGACATCGATTTTCGAGCGGCTAAATCTGGATCTCCGGGCGGACTTCTTCAACGCGCTCAATCACCATCGGTTTTACGGTGCGAACAATAACGTCAACGACCCGACCAATTTTGGTATCATCAACAGCGTTTCGGGACCGCGCAGCATTCAGCTTGGGGCGAAAATCGAGTTCTAGGTTGCTGAAAAAGGCGAAAAACCGCTTGCTTGCGCGCGCGGCTCGGAAAGGCACCATACGTTTGTAGTAACTTACCGGGCCACGACCGCTAGGAAGTGTTTTCGCAGCCTGCTAGAGTTAAGCCCGTTCAGCGCGCGTTGCGGACGGGATGCTCATGACCTTTTCGCGCTTTGCTCGATGTGTTGCGGCGCTCATATGGGCGATCTGTTGTGTAGGAGCGGGCGCGCAGATTCCAGCGCAGGCGCAACAGCATTTCCTCTCCGCCCGCAAGGCGCAGGAGGCAGGCGATTATGGCCGGGCCACGGCGGAGTATCGGGCTGCCGCGAAACTGGAGCCCACGCTCACGCCGGCATACGTAAATCTCGGTCTGGTCGAGTATGTGCGTCAAAACTACGACGCGTCGATTGCGGCACTCGAAAAGGCGCGGACCCTTCAGCCGGAAGTTCGAGGGATTAGCCTCTATCTGGGAATGAGTTATGAGAAGCTGCATCAGCCGTTCCGTGCGCTTCCGCTCTTGCAGCAAGCAGCTGCTGCGGAGCCACGCAGCAAAGAAGCGCTGAAAGGATTGGCCGATGCGCTCTGGAAAACCGGCCATTTGCGGGCGGCGGTGCAGACACTGAGAGCGGCAGCGTCTTTTTATCCGCGTGATGCCGGCGTGCTCTTCCTGTTAGGAGATGCCTATCGCAAGGCGGCGGCTTCGGGATGGGAAGACATCGTCCGCAAAGATCCGGATTCCGAATTCGCGCACCTGATCCTGGCTGAGACGTACACGGCAATGGACCAGCCGCTTAAGGCCCAGCGGCACTTTGAACTGGCGGCTCAGAAGAATCCATCCCGGCTTGAAGTTCCCCAAACGCCTGACAGTCCTCTACCCGTGCTGGAATCGAAAGCCAAAGAAGTGGAAGACGCCGTGGCCGCCGACCCGGCCCGTTTGGAAGCCCGGTATTCGCTCGGGAAGATATACAAGCTGCTAGCGGTGGCTACCCTGCGGCGATTGCTCGACCTCGATGATCATTCGGCGCTTGCGCATGAACTTCTGGCTCGGACTTATGAAGCGGAAGGGCGCGGCGAGGCGGCGCTTGCGGAATACAAACAGGCGGCGCTGACGGACCCCGCTTTGCCCGAGGTCCACTTCGCAATGGGACATTTGCTTTGGACTCTGAACAGAAGCGACGAAGCCGTGGAAGCGCTGCAACAGGAACTGCGCGTCAACGCGTATCATGCGGAAGCAAGCGCGGAGATTGGGACGATCTTCGTGTCTCGTCATGAGCCGGCAAAAGGAATGCCCTATCTACTGAGCGCCCTTCGAATAGAGCCGGATCTCGTCGAAGCGCATCGCCAACTGGGAAAGGCCTACCACGAGGAAGGGCGCAACAGTCGTGCGCTTGAAGAGTTGACACGCGCCATTCCCGGCGACAAAGACGGTTCCACGCACTATCTGCTGGCTACGGTGCTTCGAGATATGAGACTGCCGGACGAAGCCAGGAAAGCCTTTGCCGTCTCGCAAAGAATGAAGGCGGAGCGGCTGGAAACCGTGAACGAAAAGTTCTAGAGTCCGTAGCGTATGAAGACGATTTGGATTACGCTTGTCCTTTGCACAAGCATTGCCGGAGCGGCCAACCCGGCGCAGACAGCGGTGACACTCCTCCGTGAAGGCAGGTTTCCGGAAGCTCTTACCGCTCTCACAGAAGCTCAACGGGAACAGCCGGGCAATGCCATAATCCAGAATCTTACTGGTATAGCGCTAACGCAACTCGGACGAATTGCGGAAGCGAACGATCATTACCGCGAAGCAATTCATCTGGCTCCCAAACTTGCCGCGGCACACAAAACTCTTGGATTCAATCTCCTAAGTCAGAAACAGTACGAGGCGGCGAAGAGCGAGTTTAATTTGGCGCTTACACTCGATCCCGCCGACACATTCAGTCCTTACTACTTGGGAATGACGTTGCTGGCCACCGGACAGGATCGGCTGGCTGTGGAACAACTGAAGAACTCCGAGCCGCTACTTCTTAAAGATCCGGATACGGCGCTTTTGTTCGTACATGCCTGTGTAAATTTGAAAGATTTCGATTCAGCCATCAGCCTGCTGAATCAGCTTCAAAACGGGTGCCGCTTAAACGTGAAACAAGCCTACGATGCGGCACTGCTGATGAGTTCCAAGAGTCAATCGGCCCAGGCTGTCCAGCTCTTTCGTTATCTGATGCAAGGCGACCCGGCGCGCTGGAGCAATCAATACAATCTGGCGTTGGCGCTTTTGGATGATCACCGTCCGAGAGAGGCTGTTCCATTGCTTCAACGCCTAGGCCAGGAGCGTTCGGACGATGCAAATATTTTCCGACTGCTTGGGGCGGCTCTGGAGTCGGCTGGAGATCCTTCGCACGCGCTCGAAGCGTATGACCGCGCGCTGCAGCTCGATCCGGAGAATCCGGACCGCTATCTGGACTACTCACGGCTTCTGCTCGATCTGGACAAGTTTGACGAGTCCGCGCGATTGGTCCAGGACGGGATCGCCAAAGTAAATGATTCGTACGCGCTTCAGATGAGACTTGGGTCGGTCCAGATGTCGGAAGGAAAACTGTCGGAAGCGCGTGTCTCCTTCGGGAAAGCGCTGGAGCAACACCCTGAGCTTCCGCTGGGGTACGTGGCGTTAGCTCGCACTTATCTGCTCAATGGGGAAAACGAGAAGGCGTTGGAGATTCTCGGGAGAGCGCCAAGTCAAGGGCCACCGGATTTCCTCCTCGACTACTTCACGGGCCTTATGCTAGAGCGCGCCGGCAGAACCGGAAGAGAGTCTGGCGGCTTTTCGAAAAGCTTTAACGCTTGAGTCCACTGTTCCAGAAGTCCATTACGAGTTGGGCAAGCTCTTTCTCCGGCTTGATCGCCTGCATGACGCGGAGCGGGAATTTAGTAAGACGATCACTCTGAGTCCAACGCATTCCGGGGCGAACCCCTCCGTGCCAACATGGCTGAGACACTTCCGGTTTGCCTAATTAAAGAGCAGGGCGGGAAAGAGAACCCGCATGAACAAGCAGCAGATGAATGGTCTTCCTTCGGTCTTGGGGGCTGCGGGGCGAAGCTCGGAGGAGCGTAGCGAGACCGAGCGCAGTGGAGCGGCTCCCAAGGCTGGCGCCGAACGACACGTCAACCCGGAAGTGAGACCGCACGCGAAGCGGCGCAGCTTCCCGGCTTCTTACAAGATGAAGATTCTGGCCGAAACGGACACCGCCGCCGGCAGTGGAGCGATCGGCGCACTCCTCCGCCGGGAAGGCCTCTACTCCTCACACCTCACG
>JALYVD010000409.1 GCA_030853405.1 Acidobacteriota bacterium
TGGATCTCAGCAGCGACCACGCCGGCATACGTTTGAAAGACATCGGCGGCGACGTTAAAATTGACACTCGCCATAGCGATGAGATCCGCTTATCGAACGTGAAAGGCACGGTGACCCTTCGTGGCCGCGGCAGCAATATCGATCTCACCAAGGTCAACGGCCAAGTGACGGTGTCAGGTGATTACAACGGCACAATCTCTCTGCACGAACTCTCGCGTCCCGTTCACGTTGACAGTCTTCGCACACAATTGGATGCTCAATCTTTGCCTGGGGATCTCACCCTCGCGCGCGGAAGTCTCGATGCAACGAACGTGGTTGGGCCGCTGAAAGTCGGCACACAATCGACCGACGTGACCTTGAATGGGTATACGGACGCGCTTGACCTGACCGTTGACCGGGGCGACGTACAACTGAAACCGGGCCGGCTGCCCTTAAGCAAGATGGCCGTGCATCTGCACTCGGGTAACATCGAACTCGCTCTGCCGCAAAGAGCGGGCTTTGCGCTTACCGCAACGACCGACCACGGCGATATCGAAAACGACTTCGGCGATGGATTACGCGAACAGTCGTACGGACATGGCGGACGTTTGGAGGGAACTGTTGGAAGTGGACCGAACCTGAATCTGGCAACCGACCGGGGAACGATCACGGTGAGGAAAGCGGGCGGGGACGAGCCGTCGAAAAAACAGAAGCCTGACCAATCCGAAGCGGACTCGAACATTTAAGCGGAGAGGATCGAATACTCAACCCTCTCCGCGCTCGTTTACAACTCTTACTTACTTTCGTTTGTCGTGGTAAATCGTTTTGCTAACGTGATTCTGCTGCCGGTCCACTTGCTTTTTCTCGGCATTCGTCAGATGGCCGCCGTTATACTTGCGGTCGGTTTTGATTTCGCGATTGATCCCGGCGTCCCGCCCTTCCAAATTGCTCGACTGCCTTGCCGAGAGCTTGCCTGATTTGATGCCTTGCGCGATCCGGTCCTGCTGATTCTCTTCACGTTTGCCGGCTTCGCTATTGCCGAAGTGATCCGAAGCGCCATTGTGTTTGTCTTGAGAGACCTGTTTGCTGAGACCATTCTGCTGGCCGTTGATCTGCTGTTTCTCAGCGCTCGTCAGTTTGCCGCCATCGGCGGCCCGGTCTGCTCTGATCTCGCCGTTCAGTCCACGTTGCTGGTTTTCCAGGTTGGAGGTTTCGCCCGGCGTTAACTGTCCGGATTTCACGCCTTGTGCAATGCGGTCCTGTTGATTCTCGCGGTGCCCATTGACCTGCGCAAAACTGGTGATCGCGAACAGGCCAATACAAATCGAAGTGAGTGCGATGTTTTTCATATGTTTTCTCCCCTTGTCTTCTTTCGAGTGCCTGGCCTTTTTATCGCCAGTCGCTTCGCTTATCGGAACGGGAAAGTGTTTTGTTGGTTGACTTCGCGATAATTAACTTTTCTTCCTGAGAACTGAGATTCGTCATTGGACCTTTCGACTTCGCTTCAGTATGTAAAGGGCATCGGACCCGTGCGGGCGCAGATGCTAGCCGCCAAAGGCCTCGATACTGTGGCCGACCTTCTGTACTACGCTCCCTTCCGTTATGAAGACCGCCGCAATGTAAAAGCCATCTCGGAATTAGCGCCCGGCGAGAAGGCCGCCGTTCTAGCTCGTGTCGCCGAAGCAAAGATGTCAGGCTTCAAACGCCGGGCTCTGGGGCTATTCGAAGTGATGCTGCAGGACGGCAGCGGAGCAAATCTCACCGCACGTTGGTTCCACGGAGAGCGCTACGTCGATTCGCTAACATCGGGCACTCGCGTGGCGTTGTTCGGAAAGGTGGAACTGGACCGCTCGCGCGGCAACCGGCTCATGGTGCAGCCCGAACTGGAGATCCTATCGGACGACGATGAAGACGACGAGACCCTTCACAGTGGCCGTATTGTCGCGGTCTACGAAGCAGCTGGAAAGGTTTCGACGCGGGTGTTTCGCAAGCTGATCGACCGGTTGCTGAAGGATGCGCCGGACCCCGAGGATGCCCTCCCCGCGAGTGTTCGCGCCCGTATGGATCTGCCGGACTTAGCAACGGCTATTCGCGAGGTACACGCACCCGCTGTCGATACCGACCTGTCGCTATTGAATGCCTTCCGCACACCGGCGCAGACGCGATTGATCTTCGACGAGTTCTTCTGGCTTGAGTGTGGCCTGACGCTTAAGAAGAGCAAAGCGCGCAATGCAACCGGCATCTCCTTTGCCGTGACCGAGACCGTACGCGAGCGCATCAAAACCATGCTACCCTTCAAACCCACTCGTGCGCAGAAGAAGGTGATGCAGGAGATTGCCGACGATATGAAGCGGCCTCATCCCATGAGCCGGCTTCTGCAAGGTGACGTGGGCAGCGGCAAGACCATTGTCGCCGCGCAGGCTGCCGTGATCGCAATTGAGAATGGGTTTCAGGTGGCAGTTCTCGCGCCCACTGAGATTCTGGCGAATCAGCACTACGCCTATTTCAGACAGCTGCTGGAAAAGTTGGGCTACCCGGTCGTCTTGCTTACGGGTTCATCCTCCGCCCGTGAGAAACAACAGATCAAAAAGCTGATCTCCGAGGGACTGGTTCGTGTCGCCGTCGGCACTCACGCACTGCTGCAAGAGGACGTCGTCTTCGCAAAACTCGGTCTCGCGATTGTGGACGAGCAGCATCGCTTCGGTGTAAGGCAGCGCCTCACTCTGATGGAGAAGGGCGCGCAGCCGGACGTGTTGGTCATGACCGCCACGCCGATCCCGCGTACGCTTGCGCTCACAATCTATGGCGATCTGGATGTATCGACAATCGACGAACTGCCGCCGGGCCGAAGACCTGTTCTGACCAAACATGCACCCGAGTCGCAGGTCGAAGGGGTCTACAGCTTCTTAGCGCAGCAAATCAAATCCGGATCCCAAGCCTACGTCGTCTATCCACTCGTCGAAGAGACCGAGACGAGCGCCGATATCAAAGCGGCTGAGACCATGTTCACGCATCTCTCGCAAACTGTTTTCCCCGGCGTTGCTGTCGGGCTGCTTCACGGGAAGATGCCCTCCGACGATAAAGAGGCGGCCATGCGGCGATTCAAATCGGGAGAGACGAAAATCCTGGTTGCCACAACCGTGATCGAAGTAGGCGTGGACGTTCCGAACGCTTCGGTAATGGTCATAGAGCAGGCGGAACGCTTCGGTCTCGCACAGGTACATCAATTGCGCGGGCGTGTGGGACGGGGCTCACGGCAGAGCTACTGCGTACTGGTCACGGGCAAGTTGAATGACATAGCGAGAGAGCGCATCCGTACGTTGGTCGATTCAAGCGACGGTTTCTACATCGCTGAGATGGACATGAAGTTACGGGGTCCAGGTGAGTTTTATGGAACGAAGCAATCTGGCATCCCGGGGCTGCGCCTGGCCGACCTGATTCGCGATGCGGAGATTCTGGAACAAGCGCGCACCGAGGCTCAAGTTTTTATTGCGGATGAACGGAACAAAGAAGAAGTGCGCGGCGTCGTGCGATACATTCAGGAGCACTGGCAACGCCGCTATGCTCTCGCGCAGGTGGGTTAACAAATGAGAGTGATAGCGGGCCGCTTTCGCAGCAGGAAGATTAAACCCGTTCCAGGTTTGAACGTCCGTCCCACGCCAGACCGCTTGCGGGAAGCGCTATTTAATGTACTCGCACCGCGCATTGAAGGAACAGTTTTTTTGGATGCATACGCGGGCACCGGGGCTGTAGGGATTGAAGCCGTCAGCCGTGGCGCAAAGGAAGCGGTGTTGATTGAGAAGAAGCCCGATGCGATGGCGGTACTCCGGGAGAATGTCCAGGCGCTCGGAATCGAGAAGGAAGTGCTGCTTGTTCGTGGCAGCGCGACCATTCAACTGCCCAAGCAGAAGTGCGACATCGTCTTTCTCGATCCGCCCTACGAGCAGATAAAAGACTACGGCATCTGCTTGAACGCTCTGCCCGATACCGGCTGCACTCTCGCCATTGCGCAGCATTCGTCGCGTCTTACCTTGGACGAGGCTTACGGACGTTTCAAGAAGACCCGAGTGCTGCGGCAGGGCGACAACTCGCTCAGCTTTTTCGAGCCAGCATGATGTTGATGTCCATCACATTGGTTCCGGTCGGGCCGGTTTTGACGAGATCGCCAATAGCTTCGAAGAAGTGATACGAATCGTGATTCGCCAGATACTCGCGTGCATCCAGACCTAGCGATGCTGCGCGGGTTACAGTAGAGCCGTCCACAAACGCACCGGCCGCATCCGTCGGTCCATCCGTGCCATCCGTCCCGGCACTCAACACCGAGAGACCCTCCTCTCCAGAGATCTGAAGCGCCGCTGCCAGAGCGAACTCCTGGTTGCGTCCACCCTTGCCGCTGCCTGTCACGGTCACGATGGTCTCGCCTCCAGAAAGTATGCAGGCCGGTGGATCGGTTTGCTTAAGAAGTCCGGCGTGTTCACGTGCGGCGATGCGCGCCTCTCCTTCCACGGGATTCGGAAGAATGCTCGTGCGAAGGCCCAGAGCCGCGGCCCTTTCCGCAGCCGCTTCGAGTGCCAGCCGGTTGCTTCCAACAACAATGTTCTGCACTTTTTCAAAAATTCGGTCACCGGGTTTGGGAGTCTCGGCCCCGGATTGCAGGCGCTCGCGAACGGAGGGTGGAACTCGATCAAGCAACCCGAATTTACTTAGAACGGCTACAGCATCGGCGGCTGTTGTAGGATCGGGTGCGGTTAATCCCGATCCAATCACATCGAGTTGATCGCGGACGACATCGGAGAGCAACAACGCAACTACCGTCGCCGGATACGCCAGCCCCGCGAGGTGTCCACCCTTCAGCGTGGAGAGATGTTTCCGCACGGCGTTCAACTCGTGGATGTTCGCCCCGGCTCGCAGCAGCAGATCCGTTGTTAACTGCTTATCCGCGAGTGTAATGGGAGGAGCGGGTGCACTCAGCAGCGCGGATGCACCGCCCGACACCGCCACGATCAGCAGATCCCGCGCATTTAGTCCACGTACACGTTCCGTAACGGCCCGGGATGCACGAACGCTCTCATCATCAGGTATTGGATGACCCGCTTCAATGGCCTGAACGTTCTTCAACGTGGACGTCAGATGACCTTGCTTCGTGATCACAAGCGCGGCATGGAGGCGGTTCCCTAGCATTTCTTGCACCGCTTCAGCCATCGGGCAGGCGGCTTTTCCAACTGCGATCAACAACGTGCGATCGAAGTCACCGGAGGGAATTAAGAAATGTCTACGCACTGCATTCCCAGCGTCGGAGGCCGCCAGCGCGGATTGAAGTATGGCGAGCGCGTCTTGCTTAAGTGAGTTCAAAATATGGGCAGACGAAGAATCTGCCGCAACACTTCGGCCGGGTCATCGCAATCCGCATCGATCCGGTAATCGGCACGCGCATACAGCGGCCGCCGCGCTTCGAATAGCTTCTCCATGCTGCAACGGTCCGCCGCAAGCGGCCGCGTCTTGTCTTCACTCAGGCGGCCGTGAATCCGTTCGAGCGCGCAGTCGAGCCAAACCGTTATTCCGTTGTCCTCGATGACCTGCCAGTTCTGCGGCTGCACAAACGCGCCTCCGCCGAGCGCCATCACGCACGGATTCCCGGACTCAATGTATGAAACTCGCCTGCGAAGCACCTGCGATTCGATGTCCCGAAACGCGGGCTCGCCGCGCTGTTCAAATATCTGCGATATGCTCTGGCCCTGGTCCTTCTCAATTTCCTGGTCCAAATCGAAAAAGCACCAGCCCAGTTCATCCGCGAGCGAACGCCCAATGGTGCTCTTACCGGTTCCCATAAACCCCACAAGGTAAAGCCCCGGGGTACGCTTCAGCTTCAGGGTCATGTGCGATTTGCGTTTTCAATCTTAACAGCAGCCGATAATAAACTCATGGCAGCACGGCTTCTTCCATTATTCCCACTTTCAATTGTGCTCTTACCGGGGACGCCTCTTCCACTGCACATTTTCGAGGACCGCTACAAACAGATGATGAGCGACGTCATTACGGATTCGTCGGAGTTTGGCGTCGTCTTAGTCAAAGAGGACGGCATCGTCAATATCGGCTGCACAGCGACGGTGGACCGGGTTTTACAACGTTATCCGGACGGCCGCATGGATCTGATCGCGGTAGGACAGCGGCGATTCAGAATTGTATCTCTCGACCAAGAACAGCAGTATCTACGGGCGGAGGTCGAATATTTCAACGACGATGAAAGCGGCGATGTCCCGCCCGGCTTACGCCAGACGGCTATAACAGCCTATGAGAAGCTGCGCGCGATCGATTCGCCCAACGTCATCGTCGAACCCCATCTCGAAGCGGCGCAGTTGAGTTTTCAACTGGCTCAATTCATCTCGGATCTCGACAAGAGACAATCCATCCTCGTCCTGCGCTCCGAGACGGAACGTCTGCAATTCTTGATAGACGTGCTTCCGGACTACATCGTCCAGCGCGAACTGACGGCGGCGGCGCGGCGTCTGGCCCCGCGGAACGGGCACGCGAAGCACGTCAAGGAAATCTAGATGCGTCAGCAGCTCATCTTCGACGCCGACGACACACTCTGGGAAAACAACATCTATTTCGAAGAAGCCTTTGATCGGTTCTGCGGTTACCTCGCGCACTCGTCCTTGTTACCGGCGCAGGTTAGATTCGTGCTCGATGAAATTGAAGTGGTTAATGCGGAGATTCACGGCTATGGCTCGCGCAACTTCGGACGCAACCTCGCGCTGTGCTTTGAGCACCTCGCCGAACGGGACATATCCGAAGCCGATCTGGAAGCGGTGAGAGAGTTCGCGCAGGCTATCTTAGAAAAACCGGTGGAGTTGATCGACGGAGTTGCAGAGACGGTCGCCGAATTGTCCGGACGGCATGATCTGACGATCTTTACTAAGGGCGATGCCGAAGAACAAAGAATGAAGATCGACCGCTCCGGGCTGGGCCGCTACTTTCAGCACGCGGCGATTGTGAAGGAAAAGAATGCAATGGCATATCGCGCCTTGACCGAAGAGCGCAATTTCAACCCGGATACCACTTGGATGATCGGGAACTCGCCGAAATCGGATGTCAACGCCGCGCTCTCGGCTGGCTTATCGGCGGTGTATGTGCCCCATCCGCAGACCTGGAGTCTCGAAAATGCGGAGTTGCCGGAGAGCCATCCACGACTGTTACGCATTGACTCTATCCGGCAACTGACAACGGTGTTTTAGCGGCCGTTAATGCGAGGAGGTGTGGGCTGTTGAGGCTCTCGGCTGGCCTTTTGCCGCTGCGTAATCCTCAACGCTGGCTTGCTGGATGAGCGGTTTCGAAATAGTAGTAAGAAGAAAGTCGGTACTCTCCTCTTCACCCATTGTGTGACTGAGCAAAGTTGCTACTTCTCGTTCATTAATCTGTCTCGCCAGTGCACGAACGGTCCCGTAGCCGGAGATCTCGTAATGCTCAACTTTTTGTGCAGCGGTAACAAGCGCGAGATCCGCCGCGAGTTGTTCCTTCTGCTTGCCTTCCTGAATCGTCTCCTTCCCTTCCTCGATCAGACCAGCCATCGCCTTACAGGGTTTTGGCTGGGCTTTTACGCCAAGAAGGTCGAAGGCTTGATGCAGCCTTGCGACGTGCCCTTGCGTCTGTTCCAGATGTTTTTCGAAAGCTTCCTTCAACTTCGGATTATGCGCGGCAGCCGCCATCTCGGGCAGTGCCTTCGTCAGTTGCATCTCCGCGTGCAAAAGATCCTGAAGTTCTTCGACGAGTAGTTCTTTTAGCTGTGACATGATCTTCCTTATTTACTGGATTTCTGAGAGACCGGCTGCTTCGGGGCCGAACCGCCGTTCGATACGCGGCTTCCGGCTAACTCGGATTCAAATTCCTTGTAAGCGGGGGCGTCTATCATCTGCCATTCCCCGCCCGTGTTCCAGGGTCCGTGCGAATCGGTTTCGCCGCGATCCCCAACTCCGGTCGAGTCGTTGAAATACTGGTTTACAAGCTCCGGCGTGGGCGGAATTCTGCCGATTGAGAACGCCGGTTTACCCATGCTCTCAAGCGCCGCCGTGAACGCCTTCATATGCGTGATTTCGCGCGTCATCAGGAATTGCAAGGCATCAATCGTTCCGGGATCCTCGCAGAAATCGATCAGGCGCTCATAGACGATTTTGGCGCGCGCTTCCGCCGCGATATTGCTTCTGAGATCGACATCTAGTTCACCGGTAATTTTCAGGTAATCGGCGGTCCAAGGGTCGCCCATGGAATTACACAGCGCAACTCCACCGCCCCCGGCGATCGCGATCAGCGGATCGGCGTGCGCGGCATCCCGGTCGGACTTGGTCGGCTTCAAATGCATGCGCGCCAACGTGCCGACTATTTCCAAGTGACTTAGTTCCTCCGTGCCGATATCCATCAACAGATCCTTGCGTTCGGGATCGTCGCAGTTCAGACCTTGGATGGAATATTGCATGGCAGCGGCCAATTCGCCGTTCGCCCCGCCAAATTGTTCCAGTAACATGTTGCCGAAACGCGGGTCCGGCGTGCCGACGTGAACGGTATACATCAGCTTCTTCAGGTGGTGATACATAGTGCTCCTGAAGAAGTAGAGCCCGTCGACTCCCATCGCGTCGCGCTAGGAATGCTACGGGCGTAACGGTTCAGCGGAATGTGGCTGCGGAAAACGACACAAACGAAAGTAGCGTGGATGGAAAAATTCCCAGCACCAAAACCCCAATCGCGCTCGCCCAAATAGCAACCCGGAGCGAAAAGGATGCGGGCGTCAAATCCTGCATCGATTCACCCGGTTCGTGCATATACATCGCCACGATGATCTTCAGATAGTAGTAAGCGGCTATCGCGCTATTGACTAGCCCGAGTACCGTAAGCCATACCAGGTGGGAATCGAGCGCGGCCTGGAAGATGTAGAATTTCGCGAAAAATCCCGCAGTGAGCGGAATCCCGATGAGTGAGAAGACGAAAACCGAAAGAAGCGCCGCCGTGGCAGGTTCGCGTTTGGCGAGTCCCGCCAAATCTTCGATCCTGACATGTTTCTCATTACGGCCCGCCACATGAGTCACAACGGCGAAAGCCCCTATGTTCATCAACGCGTACGAAGCGAGGTAAAACATCGCGGCAGCCATGCCGATCTGGGAGTCCGACGTCAGCGCCACAAGAATGTAGCCGGCGTGCGCGATGGAACTGTACCCCAGCAGCCGCTTCACATTGGTCTGAACTAGCGCCGCGAAGTTGCCTATGATCATGCTCAAGAGCGCGCATCCCCAAACGACCGGAATCCATCGTTCATTCAGCGGGCCAAACGACGTCATGAACAGACGAAAGAATATCGCGAAGGCAGCCGCTTTCGGACCCGCCGACATGAAGGCCGATACTGGCGCGGCCGCGCCCTGGTAAACGTCGGGCGCCCAAATCTGAAAGGGCGCTACCGAGACTTTGAACGCCAGACCTACGAAGATCAGCGATGCGGCAAGTCCGGCCAGAACGGAGGGATGTTGGCCGCTGAGAACCCGCTGGATTTCATCAAGTTTGGTGGAACCGGTTAAGCCGTAAATCCAGGCGATCCCATACAACAGGAATGCCGTGGCGAAGGAGCCGAGGAGGAAGTACTTCAACGCAGATTCGTTATTGCGCCGGTCATCCCGCAAATATCCCGCAAGAATATAGGTCGCGATCGAGGATATTTCCAGACCGATGAACACCATGATCAGATCGCTGGCCGTCGCGAGCACGCATTGACCCACAATCGAGAAGAGAATCAGCGCGTAGTACTCGCCCGATTGCGCATCTTCGCGGGCCAGATAGCCGAACGACATCAGAATACAGAGAAAGCCCACCACCAGAACCAAGCCACGGAAAAACGTTCCGTAGCTATCGATTACGATCATGTTCTGAAACGCGGGCCCGCTATTTCCATAAGCGACGATGTTGCCGGCAAAGGCGAGCGCAATGCCAACCAGAGCAAGCG
>JALYVD010000444.1 GCA_030853405.1 Acidobacteriota bacterium
CGCGCGAGAGAGACTGGTTCCGCAACTGACATTCGCTGGCACGTCCGCAAAGACGGAACGGAATTCTTCGCCAACGGATATATGAGGGCTGTGTGGGATGAGAGCGGTGCTCTGACCGGTTATAGCAAGATTCTGAGCGATGAGACCGCCCGCAAGCGGCTGGAGGATTCGTTGACGGAGTCCAATACGGCACTGGAGCAGTTCGCCTACGTAGCGAGCCATGATTTGCAAGAGCCACTGAGGACGATGAGTGCTTTTGCCGAGCTCTTGACGAAGAAATACGGCAGCAGGCTGGACGGAGAAGCGAATGAGCTCTTGTCTTTTATCGTGGGCGCCGCGAACCGCATGAGCGCTCTGGTTAAGGAGTTGCTCGCGTACGCACGGCTCACCACAGAGAAGGCACGGCCACGCTCTATCGCACTTGACGAAGATCTGGAAACCGCATTGACCGATCTGTCTCAGTTGATAGCTGAGAGCGGCGCTGTGGTCACTCACGATCCAATGCCGACGGTACAAGTCGATCGCGGGCACATAATCCGATTGTTTCAGAACTTGATTGGCAACGCGTTGAAGTACCGCAAGCACGGCGAGGCTGCCAAAATCCATGTCGCCGCCGAACCGCAAGGTACGGAGTGGGTCATCTCTATACGAGATAACGGAATAGGATTCGATCCCAAAGAGGCAGCGGCGATCTTTGCGCCCTTCAAGCGTCTGCACACAGCGGATGAATATCCCGGAACAGGGGTTGGGCTGGCGATTTGCCGGCGTATCGTTGACGCGCAGGGTGGACGTATTTGGGCCGAATCCGAGCCGGGCGTAGGATCGACTTTTTTCTTCACATTACCTGATCGAGGGGAGACCGGCCCTCACTAGCTCGTAATGGCGGCAATGAAGGGCGTTCGCGCAGACTGGCGAGCCGGGCTAAGCGTTGGCAGTAGAAGCCGGCGACTTAGTAGGCCACGACCGGATTTGCGTACAACGCGGAATAATGGCAGCTTCTGTGAAAGGCTTATTATCCCAGCGCCTGGTCAATATCCCAAATGATATCGTCCAAATCTTCTAATCCGATTGATACGCGCACCAACTCGGGAGTTACGCCCGCGGCTTGTTGTTCCGCGTCTCCCAGCTGTTGGTGGGTAGTGGATGCCGGGTGTATAACAAGGCTGCGCGAGTCGCCGACGTTCGCGAGATTCGAAAAAATCTTGAGACTGTCGATGAACTTCTTGCCTGCCTCATAGCCGCCCTTGACGCCGAACGAAAACACCGCCCCGGCGCCTTTCGGAGTGTACTTTTGCGCGAGCGAATAGTAGGGGCTAGACGGCAAGGAAGCATACTTTACCCACTCGACTTTGCCGTGCTTCTCCAGATGCTGCGCCACGGCAACCGCATTTTGAATGTGCCGGTCCATACGCATCCCAAGTGTTTCGATTCCCTGCAAAAATAGAAATGAATTGAAGGGACTCACGCAAGGGCCAATGTCGCGGAGACCTTCTACGCGGCACTTGATAATGAAACTGATCGCGCCAAACGTATCCCAGAACTTCATGCCATGGTAGGCGCGGGACGGCTCTGTAATATACGGGAAGTTGCCGTTGTTCCAGGGGAACTTACCGCTATCCACAATGATGCCGCCGATGGAGGTTCCGTGACCGCCCATGAATTTTGTGAGCGAATGCAGAACAATGTCAGCGCCGTGATCGATCGGTTTGCAAACGTACGGAGTCGCGAACGTGTTATCGACAATCAGAGGAATTCCACGCTCGTGCGCGATTTTTGCGACCGCTTCAATGTCGAGCACATTGCTGCGCGGGTTACTGATCGTCTCGCCGTACAACAGCTTTGTCTTCGGCGTGATTGCTTTGCGGAAATTCTCGGGATCGTCGGGCTCGACAAAGACGAAGTCGTAACCTAAGCGGCGCATCGTCACGTCGAATTGCGTGTAAGTGCCGCCGTACAGAGTGCTTGAAGTAACAATCTGATCGCCAGGCGCCGCAAGCGTCGTGATCGCAAGAAATTGCGCCGCCTGACCGCTCGAAAGTGCGAGCGCCGCAACACCGTTTTCAAGCGAGGCCACCCGCTTTTCGAGTACGTCGGTGGTCGGGTTCATGATCCGCGTATAGATGTTCCCGAACTCCTGGAGCGCAAAGAGCCGCGCGCCGTGGTCCGCGTTGTCAAACGTGAACGACGTGGTTTGGTAAATGGGGACCGCGCGGGAGTGCGTTGTGGGATCTGGATCGTACCCGGTGTGCAGGGCACGCGTATTGAAGCCGAGAGGCCGATCGATCTTTCCGGTGTGCATGGACCTCAGTATATTCAAACGGCTGTGCGCCGCCGGAACATTGCGAAAATCGCGAGGCCGATTCCCACTACAAGACACGTCCAGGCGAACCAGTCGCCATGCCTCGCGTAAAACGTCGTGTTACTTACACCAGCATAGGAAGCTAACGCCGCGACTTCCCTATAAGGCGGCAACTTTGTGCCAAGACGTCCCGCAGGATCGATCACGGCGGTAATTCCATCGTTAGTGGAACGAATCAGGAAACGGCGGTTTTCGACAGCGCGCATACGGGCAAGCAGTAGATGCTGTTCACGGGCCTCGGTGTGTCCGAAGTAGCCATCGTTCGACAGATTGACGAGAACATCCGCGCCTGACTTTGAGAACTGCCGGACAAGGTCCGGGAAGGCCGACTCGTAGCAGATGAACACGCCAAGGCGATGTCCAGCGGCGTTGAAAACTTTTATGTCGTGGCCGGGAACGAAATCGCTGGTCTCCTTCGTGATGCGATTTACCCATGAGAAAAGGGGCGGTATGAATTCGCCAAACGGCACCAGATCAATTTGGTCGTAGCGCCCTACTTCGCTGCCATCGGCTCCTAGTACAACCGCCGAATTCAGCGGCTGATTCTCTTTCGTAAACGCCACGGTCTCAAATAGAAAAGCCCCGTGTTGTTTAGCAATCGTCTCCGCCATGGCGCGTAAGTCGGGATCGCTGTAGTAATAGAGCGGGGCGGGTAATTCGGGCCAGATCACGAGCGGAGCCGGCAGCACTGTCGAAAGCCGGGTTAAGTCTTCTTCCGTCTTGAACTGGAGCAGGCTGCTCCACTGGATCTCGGGATCGATGTTCGGCTGAACGATAAGCGCGCGGTCCGGCGCTGGCATTTGTTGCGGAATTGCAGGCAACAGGAAGATGAGCAGGACGGCAGGCACGCAGGCTAGCCATCGGCGCGGGTAGCGAAGCAGAACGCAGGCAACGGCGGCGGCGAACATCGCAAAAATAAACGACAAGCCGTAGACTCCGACGAAGGGGGCGACGCGCAGCGGAATGCTCATTTGAATTCCGGCATTCCCCAGGTCAAGCCAGGCGAAGCCAAACGTGCCATGTGTCCGTTCAATGCCGGTCCAGAGCGCCGCAATGGCGGGAACCGCATACACGGTCCGCATCAGTGGACCGGCCAGGCAACTGAATACGGCAAGGTGGAGGGCTTTCAAAACGCTGAAGAGAAAGAAGGCCCCCCAGCCACCCCATCGGCCCATGCCTCCGTGTACTTCCAGCACGAACTGAATCCACGTACAGAGAAAAAACCAGTAGAAGATACCGGCGGCCCAGCCGTAAGCAAATCGCTGCCATCCATTCGGGGTTTTCGCCATGACGAAAAGTAGTGGCGCGAGGGCGAACGGAGCGAGGAAGCGCAGATCGAATTTCGGGAAAATGAGCAATAGCAGGATGGAACTAAGCAGACATAGCAGTGTGTGGAAGAAGACGCGGCGCTGATATGGGCCGAACGTCTCAGCGAGCCTGCTCATTGCCTCTAGCTGATTCGCTCACGACGTCGGCCATGTAGGAACTGCGCACAAACGGACCGCTGAAAACCATGTGAAATCCCAGGGTGAGGCCGTGATCACGATACGCGTCGAATTTACCCGGCGTAACGAACTCGGCAACGGGAAGATTGCGGCGGGTCGGTTGAAGATATTGTCCGATGGTCGCGATATCGGTGTTGGAGGCTCGAAGGTCGCCGAGAACTTGGTGGACTTCTTCGACGGTTTCACCAAGGCCAGCCATTAAACCCGACTTCGTCAGAGCTCGTGGACGGTAAGCTTTGGCGAATCGCAGCACTTCGAGGGATTGCCGGTAATTCGCTTGCGGGCGAACGCGCCGGTACAGCCGTTCCACCGTTTCCATGTTGTGATTGAAGACGTGTGGCCCGGCATCAAGCACGCGAGCCACGGCTGCGAAGTCTCCGCAAAAATCGGGAGTCAGCACTTCCACTCTGGCGTCGGGGAGAGCATGGCGGACCCGCCGTACGGTTTCGGCAAAGTGGTGGGAGCCGCCGTCCCCAAGGTCGTCGCGATTGACCGAAGTGATGACTACATAACGCAGTTTCATCTCCGCCGCCATCTCGGCGACGTGCTGCGGTTCGAGTGGATCGAGTGAAAATTCCTTCTTCGCGGGCGACCCTTTGGGGACTGAACAAAAACCGCATCCGCGGGTGCAGAGATTCCCAAGGATCATGAACGTAGCGGCGCCGCGATGGAAGCACTCGTGAATATTTGGGCAGCGGGCGGATTCGCAGACGGTGTGCAGACGGCGCTGACGAAGCCCGGTTTTAAGGACATGCACAGATTCGAAGTGGGTGCGCGGCTTGCGGAGCCATTCAGGCAGGCGAGGGACCGGAAGGGCAGCTTCGACGGGATTAATTTGGACGAGATTGTCCTGGGTCACGAACTTTCATTCTGGCATGTAGGGAATGTAAAATAAGATATGCTGGCGCGAATGCCCATACAGTTATGGCATAATTAGATGTATGAAGAAGACGTTAAACATCGACAACGATCTCTTCGAAGAGGCTAAAATGGCATGTCGTGCAACTACTGACACCGAGACTGTCCGTCTGGGCTTAGAGGCCCTGGTGCGCCGCGCCGCTTATGAGCGCCTTCGAGAGCTTCGGGGCACTGAGCCTCAAGCGCAAGATGTTTTCAGACGCCGTGAAGAAGCAAGCACCAGACGCAAGAACGCCTAATGGTCTTGGTTGATACGTCAGTTTGGATTCGGTTCCTTGCTAAGCGCGAGCCGTACTCGCAGGAATTGGATAGACTCCTGGCCTTTGATGAAGTAACCGGGCACGACTTGGTTTATGGAGAACTACTGATCGGTGACGGCGGGGGAAGAAGAGAGCTTCTGGCCGCCTATGGGCGGATTCATCAGGCCAGTACCGTCCCGCACGGAGAGGTGGTGGAGTTCGTTCGTGCTCGGAACCTGTATGGCCGCGGCGTCGGTTGGATCGACGTTCACCTGCTGGCCTCTACTCTTGTGGGGCGACTGTACCTATGGACAGCGGACTCCCGTTTGGCAGCCATAGCGGCCGAACTTGGTGTCGCGTATAAAACATCCGGTGCGGCCGGGACTGTCGTTTGAGGGCTACAGCTTACAAAATCGGGCGCGAGCTTTACCGGCTTCGCGCACCAGCGACAGTCTTGGCGGTGTCAATTGGAGTAGGAGTCGGCGCGGTAGTATCGCCTTCAGCGGCTTTCGTCAGACCCAGCGTCTTGCGAAGCTCCACATCGACTCTCCCGCGGATATCGGGGTTGTCCTTCAGGAATTGCCGCGCGGTTTCGCGGCCTTGCCCGATGCGCTCGCCTTTGTAGCTGTACCAGGAGCCGCTCTTCTCGACGGCGTTATGCGTGACACCCAAGTCCAACAGATCGCCTTCGCGCGAAATGCCTTCGCCGTAAATAATGTCGAACTCGGCTTCGCGGAACGGCGGCGCAACCTTATTCTTGACGACCTTAACCTTGGTACGATTGCCCGTCACCGTGTCGCCGTCCTTGATGGCCGCAATACGGCGGATATCGATGCGGATGGACGAATAAAATTTAAGGGCGCGGCCACCAGTCGTAGTCTCGGGATTGCCGAACATCACGCCAATCTTTTCGCGTATCTGGTTGATAAAAATCAGGCACGTATTCGACTTCGAAACAATTCCGGTAAGCTTCCTCATCGCCTGGGACATGAGCCGCGCTTGCACGCCCATGTGCGAATCGCCCATTTCGCCGTCAAGTTCGGCCTTCGGAACTAGAGCTGCGACGGAATCGACGACCAATACATCGATAGACCCGGAAGTGATCAGTGCACTCGTAATCTCAAGCGCCTGTTCCGCAAAATCCGGCTGGGAAACAAGCAGATTATCGACATCTACGCCAAGCTTCTTCGCATAGATTGGATCAAGCGCGTGCTCGACATCTATGAACGCGGCCATCCCACCCATTTTTTGAGCTTCAGCCACAACTTGCAGTGCGAGGGTGGTTTTACCCGAAGATTCAGGCCCGAAAATCTCGCAAATACGGCCGCGCGGGAGACCACCGACGCCGAGCGCATAATCGACCGAGATGGATCCCGTCGAAATCGCCGAAACCGGAACAATCGCTTCCTTCGCGCCAAGGCGCAGAATTGAACCCTTGCCAAACTGCTTCTCGATTTGGCCTAGCGTGGCTGTTAATGTACGGGCGCGCTCTTTTTCGTCCATGGGACTTCCTTCCAGGTGACTCGCTTCTCAGGTGATCGGCGGGCAAAAGCGATTACCTCAACCGCAGGCACGCTCTCGGGGGCTACAGCTAGTATAGCTCCAAACAGAAGCGCACTTTCTTGTTTTATTCGCCTTTTCATCCAACCGGGCCGTTGAGACCTTTTCCAGCATAGTATCCCTTACGGGCGCGCACAATCAGGTCTTTGCGGTTCTTTATTTTGATCTGCACTGGATGATAAAGGCCGTCGGCTTTCAACGGCTCCGGACGATAGAACAGGTTGTATTGATGCCGCAGTTCGTTAGCGATGTTCTCAAACGATTGATTCAGATCCTTCGCTTGAAATGGAGTAAACGTCGCACCGCCTGTCTGTTCCGCGTAGTACCTCAAAACTTTGTCGCCTTCGGTCTCGATGTGACTGTTATTCGTTGAAATCGTATAGATCACCGTATCCGCCCGCTGCGCCATTTCAAGCGCCTGGTCCCGGCTATAGCGGCTCTCGTTGTCGTCGCCATCGCTTAGAATCACCATCGCGCGGCGGAACTTATACATGGGCTGATCGAGCATCAACTTGTCCCGGCAAGCGAAATAAATTGCATCGTAAAGCGAGGTACCGCCGCCCGGCCGCAAATTGCGGATCGCACTCTCCAGTTTGTTGGTGTCGCTGGTAAGGACCGCAGCCAGTTCGGCGGCCGTGTCGAAGCTGACGATGGTCATCTTGTCTTCCGGGCGCATCACGCTATTGATGAAGTTGGTCGCCGCTTCCTGCTGGAAGCGAAACCGGTCGCGGATACTGTTGCTGGTGTCGATGAGAATGGCCAGACGAAGCGGCAGATCGGTTTCGGAGGTGAACTCCATGATCTGCTGCGGCTTCTTATTTTCGAACACTTCGAAGTCGCTCCGGCCAAGGTCCGTGACAAATCGCCCCTTCTTATCGGTCACGGTGAACAACATATTGACGCGCGTTACTTCGGCACGGATAGGAGAGCCTTCCGAACCAACTTGCGGCGGAGCGGGTTGCGAGGGTGGGGCTGTTTGACTTGGGGGGACAGGTTGACCTGGCGGGGCCTGGGGAGCGCGGGCCGGCGCGGCGGCTAACGTGGCGAACGCCGCTAAGAAAACTGCTACAGACTTCATCGAGATGACCTTATTCTATCCGCGCCGGATCTAAGCATTTCTAACAGGGCGGAAAATTCCGGCGGCAGTGGGCTTTCGATAGTAATGCGCTCGCCGCTGGAGGGTGACTCAAAACCCAACCGGTGCGCGTGGAGATAGAAACGCTCGAAGTCCGGAAATCCCGGCAAGCGCCTTGGCGCCCCGTACAGCCGGTCCCCTACGATTGGATGCCCGATGCTCGACAGATGTACGCGAATCTGGTGAGTCCGTCCGGTTCCGATCTTCACTTCCAGGAAATCGAACCTTCCTATCTTTTCAAGAACCCGATATTGCGTGAGCGCGCTTCGCCCGGTACCGAGTCTGGTTGTCATGCGCGTCCTTCGCACCGGATCCCGGGCGATGGGCCTCAGCACCCGGCCCTCTTTCTGAGGCATCGCGCCGTACACGAGAGCAAGATAGGTCTTCTCTACCGTGCGGTCGTGAAACTGCGCCGCGAGCGACTGATGCGCCTTGTCCGTTCGCGCTACCACCAGGACACCGCTTGTTTCCTTATCGATCCGGTGAACAATGCCAGGACGCACGTCGTCGCCGTTTACCGAAGAAAGCGTTCCGAAGTGATGCAAAAGAGCGTTTACCAGCGTGCCGGTATCGTGCCCCGCGCCGGCATGGACAACCATTCCGGCGGCTTTATCGATCACGACAACATCCGAATCCTCATGAAGAATCTTGATCGGCAATTCTTCGGCTTGTGCTTTGAGCGGCGCCAAGTTTGCGGTTTCAACGGAAATGCTTTCGCCGCCGTGCAGAATTTGCGATGCTTTCGCAGGAGCGCCATTGATCAGGACGCGATCTTCTTTGATCCAGAATTGCAGCCGGGAACGGCTGAATTCCGGCAGCTTGTCACGCAGCAGCGAATCGAGGCGCTTGCCAGCATCCGCCGGCTCGGTCGTAAGGATCACGCTTTTATGGTAGACGGAATCGAAGTTTTCGCCGTTGTTCCGCTATCCTGTTACGCAAGTGTCTCCGACACCAATCTTCGATCTTGAACAAGCCGCTGAACCACCAAAGCCCTGGCCGCGTACGCTGATCGGGATCATTGCCGGTTTGACGATGAGAGACATCGGAGTTGCGTTTAACAGGCGCGCGCGGTGATCTCCTTCCGATCTTCAACACCGACCACGATGTACTTGCCAACGCGTTCGAGGATCTCGGCTATTCGTGGAAGTTTTGAGGGGTGATGGGGGTCTAAGAGACGGCGTGCCTCCTTCTCATCAATCCCCAGCCGAGCGGCCATTTCCACTTTGTTCAGACCCTGGTTTCTAATCTCTTCGTATAGAGCGGCCTTGAAGGCAGTCTGAGCCGGAACGGGGATTAGAAACTGTCCGCGTTGAACCTCCGATGCAAGTGGAATTTCTTCACCCGTATTGATGCGGCCGATGATAGCTTCTTCAAGTGCATCGCTTGCTTGCTCGATACATTGTTCCGGGGTTTCTCCTTGCGTAATCGCTTCTGGAACATCGGGGAAAGAGATTACGAATCCTCCCTCTTCAGCGGGTGTGAAATCTGCAGGATATTGGTAGCTGCGCATAGACTGAATCCCTTCTCTCCAATACGGGGACACTCAAAAGCTCTTCGGATCAATCCCGAGTTGCTTGAGCATCCCATGTAATGTTCCCTTCTTGAGCTCATCTTTCGGATTGCGAACTATGGTTCGCTTGTCTCCGAAAATAGAGTGTTCCGTGGCTGCCTTTGCCACGATGCGGCTCAAATGTAACCTTCGTTCCAGCGCTCTGGCCAAGCGCCTGAACCCGACGAAGGAATTCGGAACCTTTCACGAGATTAGTATCGGACACTTTTGTCCGTTCACACAAACAAGGAAAGTGCTATCCGGCAGTTTCCCTTAAACATCAACCACTTACCGGCCTATTAGATTCTTGACAAGCTCGTGACCGACTTTGATCGGGTGAGCTACATCGCGAAAAGGTTAAACGGCCATGCAGTAGACTGAAACGCGGTGACTCACAAAGCAACTGCGCTTCTTGTTCTTCTACTGACGCCTTTCGCCACACAAGCACAGCAAAGGGCAACGAAGCCGCAGGCAGTCTGGAAAGTCCACCCCCAATGGGTCAAGGCGCACGAAGACTTCCTCGCCAGTGACCTGCTACAGGGGCGTGGAAGCGCGACTCGCGATGAAGGCATGGCCGCCATCTATGTAGGTTCAGAGTTCGAAAGCTACGGACTGAAGCCCGCGCCCGGCATCAATGGCTTTATCCAAACAATCGAAGTCGAAAAGCCCGAGCTTGATGGGCACGCAACGGTGTCCGCGGACGGACTTTCAGCGCCGCTCGAAGAGGGCCCGGATTTTTACATCCTTTGGACGCCGGGGGAGACTGTGAGCGGCCCGTTGAAGCGGATCGCGGGTACGCACCCGGAGAGTGCAAGCGTGGAGCCGGGTTCCGCTACCCTTGTCGTCGCAGCTGGAGCTGCCGCGCCAACCGTTGGGCAGGTCTTTTCCCTTTCACAGCGCAGCGCGAAACTCCTTCTCCTCGCTGAGAATCCCGCCCTCAAACAAAGCTTTCAGCAGTCTTTTGGCGGTACTACCTTCGTTGCTGTCCGGCCCAAGGGTTCCTCCGCCGAAAAAACAAGCGCAATTGTCCTCACCGGTGGCGCTGACTCGCGGATTGCGAAGCTAACTGACGGTACCCAGATCACGTTGACATTAAAAGCGCAGCAGGCCGCTCGCCGTTTTACATATAACACCGTCGGCATACTGCCTGGAATTAGCCCAACGGCGGGAACGCTGCTGATTACCGCTCATCTTGACCACCTCGGGATCGGCAAACCAGTGAACGGTGATGCTATTTACAACGGCGCGGACGACGATGCGTCGGGCACGACGGCGGTACTGGAATTGGCTCATGCGCTCGCGTCTGGACCGCGTCTACAAAGATCTATTCTGTTCGTCTGCTTCGGAAGCGAAGAGCAGGGAGACGTCGGATCGAGCTATTTCCGCGACCACCCGCCAGTGCCGCTGAAGGACATCGCCGCGAACATCGAGTTTGAGATGATCGGCGCGCAAGACCCCAAGATGCCGAAGGGCTCTATGATGTTCACGGGTTGGGAGCGCACCAATCTCGGTCCCGCCTTAAAACGCCATGGCGCGCTAATCGGCCCCGATATTTATCCCGAGCAGCACTTTTTCCAACGCTCCGATAATTACGCGCTCGCGCTGAAGGGCGTTGTCGCGCAAACAGTAGGCGGCTGGGCCATGCCGCCTTACTATCATCAGCCGAACGACGATCTGCAGCATCTCGATATCAAGTTCATGACGAACGCCATTCAGTCAATGGTCGAGCCACTTCGCTGGCTGGCAAACACGAGTTTCAAACCGGCGTGGAAACCGGGCGGCCAACCAAAGTAATCACAGATACTGCTTGATCTTTTCCCGGAATTGCGTGTAGATCCACGAGACCGTCAACAGCAAAACTCCGAGCGCGATGAACGAAAGAATGCGCGCCATTGTTTCCAGATTGCTCAGGTCATAAAGAAACAGTTTCAAAATACACGCGAGCAGGAGCGCCAATCCCTGGAACCTTAATATCCGCTCACCCGCGGCGAAGCCGGCAACCAAGAGCGCCACTGCCTCCAATCCCAAAGCTACCGTAAGGAGCCGCCCCGAGACTTCGTGATAGAGCAGAGCAGTCAGGAGAAACGTGCCGATGATGGAGAAATAGGAGCGGTAACGTTCGCCGTCTCTCACCATGAATTGGGCCGCGTAGAGACAGGCCACGGTGCACGACATGGCAAGCGAACCCTGAAAATTAAGCATCGCGCAACGTACTAGAACAAGGGCGGCGATTATGTAACTCTGCCATTTGAAATCGGGCCATCTTCTGAGCTTTCCGATCAGGAGAACGGCGATCATCAGCCCGCTCCAAATGGGAGCGACGATGAGGTGTCCTGTAACGCTCTCAACGAAAACCATCAGCAGCGATATCGCCGCCCAGACTTGGGATCGGAAGATGCGGCCCGTGATTCCGTAACCTGCGATGGCCAGGCAGCAGCAGACGATCCCAATCCAAGCGGTCTGCCCTTGGAGCTTTTCGGAATTGGCAAGCAGTATGCCGGCTGCTGTCCCCAGGTAAGCTTGAATCCGAAACTCGAACAGCCGTTTACGCAGCCACAGTTCCAGCAGGGCGAATGAGAACGCCAGAATCCCGAAGCAGTCATAGGGCTGGCGGCATTCGGCAACCAGAACCACGGCTACTAGAGCGCTACCGGCGAAGGAAAAGCCCAGGTTCGGACGCCATAAGAACCGGTTCAGATAAAACAGGAAGGCATCAAACAACGCAGCCTGCGGCCAGTACGTGCTCGATTCGCTATTTTTCTTCCATAGCAGTTCGCCGAGGGACAATGCGAGTCCTATACTCCCAAGCACCCGCAGGAATTGCGACCGGAAGCGTACGCCGACGAGATAAAGAATTTCTGCTTCTGCCGCAAGGCTCATGGGAGACCATACACCGTGGACGCGGCCCACAATTGCCAGACCCGTCAGCACCGAGGAAAGAGCGAGCGCAGCTTTGTATGAGCTGTGCCGCATGTAAGCCCGTATCACCGCACTGGTCAGAAAGAGCGCCGCCGTCATCGCCGCCATTTTCCAGAGGTCGTGCGAGGCGTGCCCATACCAAGCGTTCCCTGACAATCCAAGGAACGCAATTGCATTCAGCGGAAACATAAGCGCTAGCGGAGTAGCAATTGACCGTCTCCGAATCCTGAGCAAATCGAAGCATTCGAAAACCATCCAATAGACGACAAACAACGATTCCGTTACGTGCAGCGGCGCACTCGAAGGACCTCGGGAAACGCACGTTGCGTAAGTAGCGACGAGACCGAAGATCGCCATCGCGTGCCATTCAAAACGCCATGCGAGATAAAGCACCGACACCGCGAGCGGCAACAAACTCACGACGGCGAACGAAGTGGAAGGAGTCGCCGCAAGCGCGGCAAAGGCGCTGAAGTAGGCGACTGCGGTGATCGCTTGCGCCCGGTAACGGAGTGAGTGCGCAATCATCCCTCCAGCAACAATCAGCAAAAGCAGAGAAGCAACAAACGGATCCGCGACAACACGCGTCGCGGGCAATGCGTACATCGCGTAAGCCGTTGCGTAGAGACCGGCCCATCCCGTACCGATCAGTCCGCGCGCGAACACGCGATAGAGAAGTCGTTGCTCTACGGCCACACCGCAGCAAAGAATTGCCACACTGAGGACCGCCGCAATAGACGCTCGCCCGCCCGGCGTCAGGCGCGTGAACGAATACGTAAGAAACAGCGCAATGCCGATGACTAAAACCAGCGCTCCAATTTTGTTAAGAATGCTGCCACCGAGAACGGCCTCCCATTCCCGGGCTCTCTCGCGGCGCGGAACAGTGGGCGTTTCCTCAGGCTGCGGTTCAAGCGGGCGAGTCTCTGCAATCCGATTGCGCAGGCTCCTGTTTTCTTCCTCCAGCTTTTCGATGCGGCGGCGCAGCAGAATGCAAATCGCGCCGAAAACAGGCACGAGCAGGGAAAGCAAAACAACAGCGGTTACTGAGAAGACAGTTTCCATTTCAGCATTTGGTCCTTCCGCGCAGTAGTTCTTAGTACATCACCCCTACCCGAAAAAAATGTAAACCTTTCGCCGTGAATTGCGCTCATGATTTCGGTTACATCGCTATGAATCATGTCCTGGCATATATCGATCCCGGCACCGGCTCACTGATCTGGCAGAGTATCACCGCCGCTCTCATCGGCTGTAGCTTCTATGTTCGAAGGGCCATCATAAGGTTGCGGAAAAAGCGGTGAAGGGCGGCTCCGCGACAACGCCGCGCGCCAAGACTTCTTTTCGTGATCCCGCAGGTTCCGTATTACTACTCGGCCGCAGTGTGTTCCGGCGGATATCAGCCGATCACGCACCCGCCTTTGAACAGTTTCTGAATTCCGCGACTGGACGCTCTCTGATAGATTCCGGTCAACTCATTGGCACACGCTCTATCTCGAACGATGACTTCGTTCAGGATGCGCGCTACGGTCCTCTGTCAGAGTTGATCGGCGAGGGCGACTCACTAGTCGAGCATGATCGCGTATGGTTTCCATCCTACGCCTATGAGTGGCCCACCGCGATGCTGCACGCCGCTGGAAAGCTAACGATCGAGTTGGCACAGGCCGCTCTCGACGAAAGTTTCGGCTTAAAGGATGCGACTCCCTACAACATCCTTTTCCGCAGCTCGAAGCCAGTGTTTGTGGACGTGTTGTCCTTCGAACGGCGAGATCCGGGTAATCCAACTTGGCTGCCTTACGCTCAATTCTTGCGCATGTTCATTCTGCCGTTATTGATGAGCCAACATTTCGGAGTAACCGGCGCGGAAGTCTTCCTTTCGCACGCGGACGGTTATCAGCCGGACGAAGTCTATCGGCGCTTCCATTGGATGCGGCGCCTGCGTGCGCCCCTTCTCACTACCGTCTCAATTCCCACGGGGCTGAGTAGGCGGACCGATCCCAGCGGCAAGGCCCGCTTCGTTCTCGATACCCAATTTCGGCGGCTCACGAAGCTCTTAGACAGGCTGAAGCCGCCAGAGAACGGTGACTCCGCCTAGTCCTCGTACATGCGGACCTTGAGCTATTCGGACGAGGACTTCAGCCTTAAAAGCAGCCTCGTAAAACGTTGGCTATCCGATTTGAGGCCCGCAACAGTGTTGGACATCGGCTGCAACACGGGCCATTTCAGCGCGATTGCCGCTGCAACGGGCGCGCGCGTCGTGGGAATCGACGCAGATCCGGCTGTCGTGGGAAGCACCTGGCAGCGGGCTCAAAAGGAAGGACTCGATATTCTTCCGCTTACAGTCAACATCGCCCGTCCCACTCCGGCCTGTGGCTGGCGTAACGCCGAGTATTCCTCATTTCTGGAGCGCGCAACCGGTAGCTTCGAAATGGTCATGATGCTGGCGATCATCCACCACCTGATTGTTACGGAGCGCATTCCGCTCAGCGAAGTCTTCTCGATGGCTTCTGCGCTGACTAGCCGGTACGCGATTGTCGAGTACGTGTCCAAAGAGGACCCTCTGTTTCAGCGGCTGTTGCGCGGACGCGACGCGCTGCATGCGGATTTCACACAGGAGATGTTCGAGAGGTTATGCCGGCAGCACTTCACGGTGATCGAGAAGCAGGATCTGAAGGGACAACTGCGCTGCCTTTACCTGCTGCGAAAACGGGAAGACTAGACTCTCTACTACTTAGCATTTCTATCGCGACTCTGTCGTTCCTTGCTATTTGGCGCCACGTGCTTGCCTACGCAGGCGGGTCGGAAACACGCTATTTCGAGGCCAGCGCTCCGCATTTTGGAATCCTCCTCGCCCTTTTAGCGGACGTCGCGGGCGTGGCGGCTGTGCTGTTCTTCTGCTTTCAATCGAGGCATCACGCACGGCGCAGCTTGAGAATAGCCAGCGTCGGCGTCATTGCCTTTTCGACCATCTTTGCGCTGTGGCAGCTTCAAATCGCAGTGCAATCGTTACTCCTGCGCTTTGAGAAAGGGCGCTGGATGATACTCCTTTTAAACGCCGCGCCCTGGATTGTTCTTTTAGCGTTGTCGTTCCGTTCCTGGACGTTCGTAGAGCGGGCATTACGAACCTTTTTTCTAATCCTGTCCCCTCTCTTCGTGTTATTCGCGTTGAATGGAACCTGGCACTACTTAACGGTGGGCAACAGCGTCGTTGAAGGAAAGGCGGCCGGGATGCTTCCTGTCAAGCGGAGCCCCGTGCGTGTTATCTGGATTGTTTTCGATGAGCTCGACAACCGCATACTCACGAACGCGAGACCGGCCGGATTGCAGTTGCCGGAATTTGACCGGTTGGCGAGCGAAGCCTTGCGGGGGAGCCACGTAAGATCACCGGCCCACGACACCATAGAGGCGATTCCGTCGCTGCTCCTCGGAAAGATCGTTGCCGATCAAAAGACAAGATGGGCGGGTCCGTTGCTTCGCTTTCAGGGAAGCTCGAACTGGACAGACTTTCGATCTCAGTCCAGTTTGTTCACGAAACTCAGAGCCGCCGGTTTCAA
>JALYVD010000028.1 GCA_030853405.1 Acidobacteriota bacterium
CCGGGCGACAAAGGCGCCATGGTCAGCGGGATGTTCCCGTACGGCGCGTTCGAGACGCTTCGCGAGCAGAATCCCGTCTTTTCCACGCTCTTCGGATACTTCAACGGACTAAAGCATAACCTGGCCGTCCGCGGGCAGGCCGCGAGCGCCAGCACGGAGTACGTCACCGGCGAGTATTTTCGCGGACTGGGAGTGTCGCCGGCCGCGGGACGTCTGATCGACTCCGAAGACGACCGTCTAGGCGCAGCGCCGGTCGCCGTAATCAGTTTTGCGGTAAGCCAGCAGCGCTTTGGGGGACCGTCGAATGCAATTGGACAATCGATTCTCGTCGATAACGTACCTCTCACGCTGATCGGCGTTGCCCCGCCGGGATTCTTCGGAGTCGATCCAGCGGCGGCGCCTGACGTATACCTTCCGTTGCATACGAATGTGCTCCTGGACGGCGCCGGAGCGGCTCGCATGTATGACGACAGAAACTTCTACTGGATCGAAATGATGGGCCGCCTGCGTCCCGGCGTAAGCATGACCCAGGCGCAGGTAGCGCTGGCGCCTCGTTTTCATCAATGGATTGCCACCACGGCGAGTACCGACGGTGAGCGCGCCAAACTGCCCGCGCTGATGCTGAATCCCGGGGCCGCCGGTTTGGGTAGCCTGCGCCGCGAGTATTCCAAGCCTCTGTACGTGCTCCTGGCAATGGTGGCATTGATCTTGGCGATCGCGTGCGCGAACATCGCCAATCTGCTGCTGGCAAGGGCCGCCGCGCGAAGCCGCGAAATGGCTGTCCGGCTCAGCCTGGGAGCGGGACGGTTCCGCCTGGTGCGGCAGTTGCTTACCGAGAGTGTGATGCTGTCCTCGCTCGGCGGCGCATTAGGGGTCTTGTTTGCGATCTGGGGTGTGCGATCACTGACGTTTCTGCTCTCCCACGGGCAGGAGAACTTTACGCTGCACGCGGAATTGAACTGGCCCGTGCTAGGTGTGACGGCGGCCCTCTCAGTGCTTTGTGGCCTGTTATTTGGCCTCGCTCCGGCGATTCAGTCGACGCGTCCAGACGTCGTGCCCGCGCTGAAGAATGGCCGCGGGGGCGGACCACGCCGCCGCGCGCAGTACGTTTTGGTGGTCGCCCAAATCGCGATCTCTTTTCTTCTTCTGGTCGCCGCGGGTCTGTTTGTCCGGACACTCGACAAGCTGCACTCCGTCCAACTGGGATACGCCCGCGAGCACATCCTCCTGTTCTCGTTGAATGCGCGCCAGGCCGGGCATCGCGCCCCGGAGATCGCCACTTTTTACGCGGACCTGCGCACGCGCTTCGAATCGATCCCGGGAGTGCGCAGCGCGACGCTTTCGCAATCCTCGATCATCAGCGCCGGCCGTGCCGGGGGCGCATATAGGGGGGCAATGAAGATCGGCGCTGTTACCATCCAAGGCGCAAGCGTCATGGTTGCCGGACCGCGTTTCCTCACGACGATGCAGATTCCGATCCTGGCCGGGCGTGAGATTGATGACCACGACCAAGCGGGTTCCACACCGGTTGCAGTGATCAGCGAGCGGCTAGCGCGGACTTACTTCGGGAACGAGAATCCGGTGGGCCGACGCATCACGTTGGTGGACGAGAACCGCGATCTCGAAATCGTCGGAGTGTCGGGTAACGTGCGGTACGGCGGTCTGAAAGGAGAAGAGAAGAGTCCGATGACCGTGTTCACAGCAGCCCGCCAGTTTTCTCCGGACCAGGTGACCTACGCCCTGCGCACTGCGGGTGATCCGCTGAGCTATGTCAAGAGTGTGTATGAGATCGTGCGGCAGGCAGATTCACGCATACCCGTCACAAACGTGGTCACACAGGCTGCGGAAATCGACCGGACGATCAGCCGGGAGATCACGTTCGCGAAACTATGCACGGGTTTCGCGGTACTCGCTCTCCTGACAGCGTGCGTGGGGCTCTACGGAACGATATCTTACAATGTCGAGCGGCAGGTCGGCGAGATTGGAATCCGTATGGCTCTGGGCGCGCAACGCGGCACCGTGGTATGGATGGTTCTGCGGCGCGTTCTGACACTGGCCGCCGTGGGGCTCGCGATCAGCGTGCCTGCCGCTTTGGGCGCCTTCCGGCTTGTCAAATCGTTTCTGTTCGAGACCCGGCCCAATGACCCGGGAACCCTGGCGCTGGCTGGTGTCGTCCTCCTAATCGCCGCGGTTCTCGCCGGCTATGGGCCGGCAAGGCGAGCGTCCCGAATTAATCCGCTGGCGGCTCTGCGGCAGGAGTAAGACATGGTCCTTCGTACCGCAACGAGGATGAATTTGCTGCCGACCTACTCTGGCGCATATTGGCAGCGCGCGAGTATAGCCGGATGCTGCTGACGCGCAAGGATCGTCGGTTCGCGAGAAACGCCCGACACTGATCCGTGCACCCAAGCGCCTGTAAGTTGGCGGGACGCCGACTATTCTCGTCAACCTGGATTACTGAACCCTTCGCCGTCACAACTAAGCCGCCCGCGCGGCGGACGCTGCGCGTACTCGTAACCGGGCATTTCCAATCAGCGTTGATTCGGATATTGTGTGGGTCACAAGGAGGTCCACGGGGGGAATCGGTGTCTGACACCGATTTCGGACACAAAATTGTTAACGGCTGGGTTGCCGAGTGGTGAGTGGTGCGACCTGGATCTGTTTCGCAAGCTTATAGGCAGTCGGGAGATCGGCGTCGCTATAGATGAGGATGCGGCCTACTACGAGCACCGAGTTGTTCGGCGAAGATATCAGCTTCATTCCCTTCGCAACGCTTCCTCTCCAATGCGGACCGGTGATCAGGTAGTCGCCAGCCTGGGTCCCCGTTGTCCGTTTGCCGACGTAGGCAAAGTTAGTGTTGTTCGACGGATCAGTGAACTGCACGCTGTAATAACGACCGGCCATGTCCGGCACGTGCAATATTTGCGGTCCTTTGCGGAGGTTCAACCAGCCGACCGTGGGGAGCGTGTCGCGGTTCACGCCAGTAGTCGCCAATTTTGAGGCCGAGGCTGGTGGGTGGAGGGGATCCGCAAAAATCGCTTCGGGCGCCGTGTACAGCGTATTGACCGGGATTGGGCCGTCGCCGAACCCTTTGACCAGGATCGCCCACTTGAACACACGGAGGATAAAGCTCGGCCACAAATAAATGAAGACAAGCCATGTTATAGCGCAGACCCCGCCGAATATGAGGAGGTGTTCGAGTCTCATGGTATTTTCGCCTTGACGATCGGCGGCACCGTATACTTGCCCTCGAGAATGGCCTCGCCGGGTTGGTACACGCGCAACCAGAGTATGAACTTGCCCGAGGGCGCTGGCAGCCAATTGGATTCATGGCCAGCCGGAGCGGCAGTCTGGATGTAGATGTCGATTGAACCGTCGGCGTTCGGCAGGAGGCCGGAGCGATCGCTCACACTGTACCGTTTGATCGGATTCGGCACGAAATGGTTCCGGGACGTACCCATGGTGAGCGACCAGAACGCGTCGTTGGGTGGGAGTTGGCCCGCCGGGAAATGCATGACGTAGTCGTGCCTGCCGGAGAGCGTCCGCCCCCTGCCATCCGCATTCGTCCACCAGTACATCGCCTCTTCCGGAACGTTGACCGGACCGGGAAACAGTTGGGCGTGCGCAGCCCGGAGGAAGATGCCGCTGCCGGGTTTGCCGAGGCCGGACATAGTGATCCAGCCGTTTACATTCACGGCCTTAATCCTTGCATACGCCTGGGCCGAGGCAAACGCCAGCCCGTAACCGATGAGGAAACCCTGTATCACGTCGTTACGCACCGTTCTCACATGAGTAGAGAAGAAGAGGTGGATGATGAAGTAGACGCACAACGCCCCGACAAATGCCGCGAAAAACGAGAGTGTTCTGCTCATAGTGCCTCCATCTGCTGGTTCATCGACGCGAGGTGTTTCTGCTTTTGCGAGGTCGTACGCGGCCGGAAATCCCTCGCTACAGACGAGAATGCGGCCGCGCACGAGCGCCGAGATGTTCGGCGAGGATAGGTCGAGTGTCCAGACCTCGTGTGAGCCGCTCAGAGCGCCAATATTGAAACGCCAGGTGCTCATTTGGTTGCCACCGGCAGGAATCAGTATCACCGGCGGACACGAGCCGTATCGTTCGTAGTAGGTGTCCATGCCACCGACCGAGACAAAGTGCTCGGTCTTGCCCAGCGAATGGGGTGACAGCGGCGGTATCAGCGCCCACACGGCCCAGAGGATCATCGGGAGCAGAATCATCGAACCCATTACGACGACGATGATCAGTGCGGTCTCGTGGGCTTTCTCCCAGGCATGAATTTCATCATACGCGCCAATCAGCAGGCTCGCCGCGTTAAAGGATGACCCGCTTTTCAGTCTGCTTGGAAACAGCGAATGACCAGGTTGCGTCGGAATCGGTCAGGTCTCGACCCGACGCATTTATACCCGCGCTTCGGGTCGGTCCGAATCGGACGTTCCAGAGATTTGCCCCAGGATTCTGTCCCCGCGAGTCGAAATCCACTTGGCCGGGAAGTCCCGACGGTGAGAACTGCCGCTGGATAGAGAACGCCTGGTCGCGAAAGGTAGAGCTATTCCCGAAAGCCACCATGACGTATAACGCGCAAACCGGATAACAGAAAGCCAATCTCCAAATGTCCAAACTCCAGGGCCGGTCGGGGAGCGGCCTGCCGGCGAGGGCACCCGCTCTTACGATCCGAAGACCGACTTATGCACTCAGGACATGGGCAACCACTTAGCTTGTTCTGCGCCCGATATGGATACTGCCATTGACTGTGCGCGCTTCGATAACGGGACCGCCCGAGCCCAACGTCAAAGAAGCACTCTTACCGCCGATGTCGCCGGTGACTGTCGCCGGAAAATCGCAGTGCACTCTGCCGTTTACGGTGGAGGCTTCGATCTTCGCCGAGTAGTTTTCGGGTAGGTTCAGCCGTATGCTGCCGTTGGTGGTTTTTGCCCGGATCTCGTGGCCGTTGCCCTCCACATCGATCACGACGGAACCATTCGTTGTGCTGCCGTCAACGTTGCCGGCGACTTGTTCCAGGTGTACGGACCCGTTCAAGGTGTGGAAGCCGACTGTCCCTCGCACGCTTTGGACTGCGATGCTGCCGTTGTGCGCCTCCAAGTTTAGATTGGAAGAAGTTGGCACCCACACTTCATAGGAGACGCTCCAGTGCTTGCTGTCACTTCCTTCCGGACCACTTGGGACGATTTCACCTGGGCCGCGTGCAATCGAGATCTGAGAAGCCAGTGAGCGGGCTTCGGAATCGGTTGCAGCAGCCGCGTGAATACAGGCCCGGACCAGGACGTCGCCTTGGCTCCAACTGTGAACGCGAACCGATCCATTCATGCCCGGACTGATGTGATTGGCCGAGCTTGCCGCAAGTCTTTGGTCTTTGCTCTCGGCGTAAGTGACGAGTCCGTCATCGTGATAATCGTTTGCCGTGCAGGCATGTTCAGAATTCGGATTTGGCCCTTCCTCGGCTCTTGCGGGAGCGCTGTAGGTCAAGAACAGCAGTAGGGCTGTGAAGGCTAGAGTAAATTGTGAACGCTTCATGGATGCTCCTTGAATTTTGGTGATGCGCGCTTTGGACGCTGAGCGTGAGAAAAACGTTGGAGCAACGGCTCGAATCTTTCATCCAACGTTTGGCTGTTCGCTATCGTCCAAAGCCCAGAAGAGAGAACATGACGTGGGAGATCAGTTTGCCGCTTCGTTTGGGCACAAGGCTATCTGACAATTCCTCGGACGCCGAGCTTGCAGAGAGTTGCAAGCGGGGGGATTTGCGCGCCTTCGAGCAC
>JALYVD010000361.1 GCA_030853405.1 Acidobacteriota bacterium
GGCGGGACGTCTTCGATGCTTTTCTACGCGCCTATTTCGATCAGTTCAAATTCCAAAGTATTGCGACAGCCGAGGCCCTTGACTATTTGCGCCGGGAGTTGTTTGACCGCTATCCGGAGAAAGCAAAAAACATCCCGTTAGAGCAATGGGTGTTCGAGCCCGGTCTGCCCGATTCGGCCCCACGCTCAAGGTCGGAGCGCCTCGAAGAAGTGTCTGTGGTTGCGCACAAATGGGCTGCTGGCGAGGTCGCCGCGAGTGACATAAAGGCTACGGAGTGGAAGACACAGCAGTGGCTTGAGTTTCTGCAAGTTCTGCCGCGCGCGCTTGCCACGTCGAAAATGGCTGAACTCGACGGTACCTTCCACTTGACCGGGACGGGCAACTTCGAAATTCTCGACGAGTGGCTCGCTCGGGCTATCGAGAGCCAGTACGAGCCGGCCTATGATCGGCTGGAACAATTCTTATTTACCGTGGGCCGCATGAAGCTCATTCGACCCTTGTACACCGAGTTGATGAAAACGCCCGGCGGCCAGGCGAAGGCTCGCGAGCTATACAAGCGGGCGCGGCCCAGGTACCATCCCATCGCGCAAACCGCCATCGACAAAATCGTTTACTTCTCGAGCAAAAAGCTCCCGACAAACAGCGCATCGATTCCCGAGGAATAGAAGCTGCGAACCGCATCGCGAGGCGTGCACACCAGCGGATCGCCGAATAGATTAAAGCTGGTGTTGTACAGCACGGGCAGGCCGGTCGATGCACCCGCAGCGGTTAGCAAGGCGTGGTAAAGCGGGTTCTCTTCCCTGCGCACCGTATGCACGCGGATCAGATCGTCACCCAGGATTGCGCCGCTGAACCGGTCGCGATGCTCGGGCTTCACCCGGCCGACGGTCGCCAGATAATCCGCATTCGAACCGACTTCAAAGTACTCGCTTGCCAGTTCGGCTGGAACCGAAGCCGCGAACTTCCGAAAGCTCTCGCGATGCTTGATGTAGACGTTCAGGTTCTCGGTCGAGTAAGGATTCAGCGGCGAGGCGAGAATACTGCGGTTCCCCAGAGCGCGCGGACCGAATTCCATGCGGCCCTGCATCCATGCCACAATTTTGTGATCGTTCAGCGCCTTCACAGCCTGCTCGATCAGCTCGCCTTCGGTTAACAGATAGCGAAACCGCAATTTACAATTTTCGAGAACCCGCTTGATTTCCGCCGGTTCGTACGACGGCCCAAGACACAAAGTAGTGAACGGCACTCGCGCTTCTTGCGCATAGAAGTTGTGCCATGCGTAGAGCGCGGCCCCGAGTGCAGTTCCGGCGTTGCCCGACGCCGGTTGAACGAATACGCTTTCAAACTGGGTTTCGAGTTGCCGTATCAGCAGCGCGTTGAGCGCGAGTCCGCCCGCCAGGCAAACGTGCTTCGCCGATCCCAACATCGCCGCAAGGGATTCCGCAACTGCGCTTTGCAAGCTGGCCGCAAGATCGGCCTTGCCGCGCAGGGAAAGCTCGTCGCCGGGATTCAGACCGATTGCGTCGAAGAACCGCGCGCTGAAACCGCCGCTCGTTAGTCTTTCCGAATCGAAGAAGCTGCGGTCGATTTGCGGCCACACTGCAGTGCCACGGTGCAAAATTTCCCGGAAGACCTGTAAATATCGAGGCTCGCCCGACGTGGAGAGCCACTGTAGTTTGTGTTCGTCCGCGCGCCCCTCAAACGAAAGCAGTTCCGTAACGCGGTTGAACAAATCGCCTAACGAATCCGGGAAGTAAAGCTCACGCACCGGCGTAAGCTGCCGTCCATGGCCTTCAAAGAGCACGGCCGACCGGAAATCTCCGGCGCGATCCACGCTGAGCACGGCGGCAGACTCGAACTCCGAGGCGTAGTAGGCGGATGCGGCATGAGCATGATGATGCTCGACGACTACGATCTCGCTGCGGGGAAAACGTGAACGCAGCTCTAATTGCGCGGTACTCTCAGAACCCACGGAAAAAGGACGCGCCACCGCTACGGAATCGATGTCTTCCGCGCGGATACCGGCTACGCCGAGAGCTAGAGAAAACGCCTCATCCGGGAAGCTGCCAGGCCTGTCCTGGCGCGAAACTTTCGACTGCTCTATCGCGGCTACAATTTGGCCATCGCTGATGACGCAACACGCCGGATCACTGAGCAGACCGCCTAAACCCAAAACAGTGCGCGGCGTCATCAAACTCGCCGAAGCCTCTCGATAACCCGCTCGCGTCCAATGCAAGTGAATACCACGAATGCGCTTGGCCCGACCGGTTGGCCCGTGAGCGCGGCCCGGCTTGCGTTAATCAGGACACCCGCCTTTACACCGCGTTCTTCGGCCAGCTTGCGTAAGTCCGCTTCCACGGCCGCCTCTGTGAACTCAGGGTTCGCGGAGATGCGATCCGCAAGCGCATGGAGCAGTTCGCGAGCGCCCGGCGCATCTAATTTATCCAGCGCCTGCTTTTCCATGGAGAAGTCGTCGGAGAAGTAAGCGCGCCCTTTACTCGCAAAATCCAGCAGCGTAGCGAATCGAGCCCGAATGATTTCGATCACGTGATGGAAAAACGCCTTGTCCCCATAGGGTGCAAGCCCATTGTCTTCCAGCACACGCGACACCAGCGGCGCTAGAGCATCGACCGGAACCGACCGCAGATGCTGCGAGTTCAGCCACAACGCCTTTGGATCGATGGGATCTTCTTCAGTGAAATTGACAACGGCGTTGCTGCGGTTCACTCCTTCGAAGCTGAAGGCGTTTGTTAATTCGTACAACGTCATCTGCTCGCGATTGTCTTTGGGCGACCAGCCGAGCAGGGAAAGGAAGTTGATATATCCCATCGGGAGAAATCCCTTGTCGCGATAGGTGGCAACACTCACGACGGGCCCATGTTTGCGTTTAGAAAGCTTTGCACCATCGGGCGCCGTCAGCAATGGCAGATGCGCAAACCGAGGCATTGCCTTCGCCGCCGCCTGAAAAAGCAGGATGTGCTTGAAGGTGTTCGATAGATGATCCTGGCCCCGGACGATATGCGTGATCTTCAGGCCGATATCGTCCGCGCAAGAAGCCAAATGATACGTCGGCATCCCGTTACTGCGCAGCAGAGCGAAATCTTCGATATCGCCGGTTAGCTTCGACTGGCGGCCATAGACCTCGTCCTCGAAAGCGACCTCGTAGGGGGCGTCGCGCTCTACCCGGAACCGGATCACGGAAGGCTCACCGGCCGCTGCCCGCGCATTGCTATCGGCCTTTGATAACCCTCGCATCTCCGGATTACATAGCCAGGGTCCTTCGCCGTGCGGTTTGTCTTCTATGTCCGCCGAGGCTGGCTTAAAGTCCCGGTACGCGAAACCTTTTTCCAGCAGCTCGTAGGCGAGTTTCCGATGCAAATCCAAACGCTCCGATTGCCGGTAGAGTTCGTCCCAGCCAAGGCCCAGCCAGTTCAAGCCTTCGAAAATCGAATTGAGCGAAGCCTCGGTGTTGCGATCCACATCGGTATCGTCGATCCGCAGCACCATGGCGCCCTGATGTTTTCTAACGTAAAGCCAATTGAAAATAAATGTACGCGCGCTGCCGATGTGCAGATACCCAGTTGGTGATGGCGCAAAACGAGCCCTAATCATGAAGCTTCAGTGTACGAAAAGGGCTAACCGTTTTCCGGTGTATCCACGAGTCTGGCGTGCAAGTCGATGAACTGGGGAATAGTAAGCTGCTCCGCTCTCAATCCTGCCTCGGGAAGCGTTGTCACGGATTCGCCGTAAAACGGGCGCAGATTATTCCGCAACGTTTTCCGCTTATGCGCGAAGCTGCGGCTCACAAGTTTCCGTAAAGAATCGAGATTTACAGGAGGGCCGCTTCTCCGGACAAATTTCACGCCTGCCGAATCCACATTAGGAGGCGGAGCGAACGCACTTGGAGGAGCCTTGCAGACCAACTCCACATCACAGAGCAACCGGACGCAAACCGTAAGATAGCCGTAATCCCGCGTGCCGGGTTGAGCTAGAATTCGTTCCGCCACTTCCCACTGCATCAGAAAGACCGCACTCTCAAAGCGGCTATCGAGGTTCAGGAACTTTTCGATAATCGGCGAGGTGATGTAGTAAGGCAAATTGCCTGTTACCACGGCTGGCCCCCACTGCGTTATGTCCGCCGCAAGCACGTCGCCTTCGTGAATGTGCAGCTTCGGCTCGGAAGCGAATTTTGTTTGGAGATACGCGGCTAGCGAGGTGTCGAGTTCAAGCGCATGGATCTCATCGGCACGGGGCAAAAGGTGACGGGTGAGAGCGCCGCGGCCCGGCCCAATTTCGACAACTCGGGGGGCATGTTCGCCACAAGCGGCAACGGCTAATTTTTCGAGGATGGAATCGCGGATAAGGAAATGCTGGCCAAGCTTACGCGGCAAGCCTCAGTGTAGCTTTCGCGTCAAGAGATCAGCGCTGAGACCGTGTTCGACCGTGCGATCCATTGCAGGAGGGCCGAAACTGCTTAACGAGGGCGGTATGACGCGTGGCGCGGGAAAGCTTAGAACAAATTTCGAAAGTGAAGCCGGTTGGAGCGCGAGAAATCACGGCTCCAGCTTGATCCGCCAGCAAGTCGAGAAGACTCGCCTGAATGTTTGCAGACTCGCCGATGAAGACCCACTCGCGGTTGTTACAAACGCCAAAAACGCCCGAGGCCTCTGGCGCATTATTACGAACCGAAATAGGAGTCAAGGAACGAGCGGCGGACTGCGCAAAAGACATACTATCTCGTCTCGGGCGCTTCGGCCCAGCGTAATTGAGAAGTGGCGGGAGGCTTTCGAACAAACCGGCGAGGAGCGGGCTTTAAAGCTTTTAGGGCTGCGCGCTTTTCCCGGTCCACCAACAAAGAGCGAAGATCCGACTCAACGACAGTATAATGCTCGAATTTCTCCATGCCAGTCCCCCCGGCGGCAAATGCATTCGTCAGCATTTGCAAACAGAACATGGGCGCGTCCTGCATGGCTACCCGGTTGCGCGCGAAGAGAGGCAAGTCTACTTCAATCGAAAACACTGCCGGAACCTTGGCCTGTTCAACTCCGTGGAAAACAAAAGCCCTGATCGAGCCGTTGTGCGTGAAGCCCTGGTAGACGAAATTCATTGCGAGAAACTCCTTGCGCCACGCTCTCTCAAAGCGTATCGGACGCAATCGAACTTTCCCGAGAAGGGAAAACGCGAATGAGAACCTTCCCGGGTTCTGCTGGCTAAGGAGAAGAGTTCAATCCATCCGACTTAGCTCGAATGAACCGAAGAGTGGGCGGAACTGCCCGATCTTTACAACTGTACACCAAAGTGTGCGCCCAAGTCAAGCTAAACTCTTTTATTACAGTTTGTTAGCTGCTATCAACTGTCCCTATAGAGGCAGCCGGTACTGGCGCATGGACCTGTTTTGGCAACCGCGCAGTCAGCGACCAAAACGTAAGAAGCCGTTGAAGAGCATCAATATGCGCATCCGCATCCATTCGTTTCACGAGATAGCAACTCGCGTGAGACGCGTAGGCCTGTTGCACATCCCGGGGGTTGGCCGAGGTTGAAACCATAATGACGGGAATTGTCCGCAGCCGCTCATCGTTCTTGATTTGATCCAGGAGTTCCAACCCGGACTTTCCCGGCAGATTTATATCGAGAAGAATTATGTGCGGCCGCTTGGCGGGGTGGTTTTGAACGGCGCTTCGAAAATACCTGCTGGCTGTATCGCCGCTCTGGAACGTGTGCAGAGTGAACTCGGCGCTTACTTGCTGAAGCGCTTCCTTCAACAGATATATTTCGACCGGGTTATCGTCCACAACGACAAGGCAAAGCATACGGGCAATTGAAGCAACTACTCTGGTTGTTGGAGGCGGCTGAGATCGTTAGGTTACGAATTACGAGGGGATACCTTTATCGTTTACTGTCAAGCGCTTTTTAAGACAGACGCGATAGAAGCGGCTTTTGGTTGCAGGCTGCGGTAAAAAGGTGGAAGAACCGCTTGCTTGCGCGCGCGGCTCGGAAAGGTGTCCATACAGAGGTGTGGCCACCCAATGAGACAAAAAATTAGTGATTGGAAGGTTCGGTCGGGTTAAGACCGGGAACTAGCGAGGCAAGGATTTCGTCGGTTGCCGCTTGGTCGAGTTCATCCAAAGGTTCAACGTCGTCGATGATTTCAGAACCGTCCGGATTGGTCTTGCGCTCCAGCCGGCGCGCAAACTTCTCCTGCTGCTTCTCTTTGCGTTGCTGTTCCTTTTGGCGCTTATTGAATGTCTGCCGCCCACGACTCGCCATAACCGCTCCTTCGAATACTCAACCCAGTCTTCCGCCTGGGAAGAGCACGACGGTGGCTTCTGTCTTAACATGCCGCCACCGTCTCGCCTTTATTCAATTGTTAACGCGCACAAATTTGCGCCTACTACTTTTATAACGTGTGCTAGCTTACCAGCGTGGTCCACGGCTGCCACCGCCGCCGCTACCGCCGCGGTTGCCACCACGGCCACCGCCGCCGCCACCGCGATTACCACCGCCGCCACCGAAACCACCACCGCCGCCGCCCGCAGGCTTCGGACGAGCTTCGTTGACGTTCATAGCGCGTCCGTTCAGTTCGGCGCCATTGAGCTGGGAAATAGCCGTCTCGGCATCGCGGCGCTCGGTCATTTCGACGAAGGCGAATCCGCGGGATTGACCGCTATCGCGGTCGGTAACAATGTTTACTCGCTCAACGCTGCCGTACTGCGAAAATGTGGCCATGAGGTCGTCTTGAGTGGTCTGGAAATTAAGATTTCCGACAAAGATATTGGTCATTGATGTTCCTTTTACTACGTAAATCGTCTCTGTCGGACTGCTCTAGAAACCAAACCGGAAACTGGTAAGGGAGGAAGGACGGCCTGAAGGTACCCAAAATGAGGACGCGCAAAGACAGTACTACTCTATCAGGTTTGGGGCTATTTTCAAAACTCGCCCCATTCCGGGTACGCCGCCAAAGGAGCGGTTACTGCCGGAAAACTATCGGCGTGAGCAGGATACTGATGTCGCCGCCCGAGGACCGCGCCGGGAACTTCGGGAGTGCGATGTTGTTCGAAACCAGCCGCGCCGGATCACCTGTAAACGAGCGGGAAGCCTCTCGGATCATGTAATCCTGAATACGTCCGCTGCCATCCAAACTGATGTTCAAAAGAACGGAAGAGGTAACGCTGATCGGCACCAGATTGGCATCCGCGCGGTCGGCATACACGGCGGGTACTTCATACCTGACCACGCGCGTGGACGTGCCAATTGCAAACCCGAGAATTCCGAATAGAAAGACGCTGGATAGCAACCCGCCCGTAGCCGGGATCGTCACAGGCCGCATCAACTCATCCAACCGGAATTTCCATTTATTCCATAACAACTCCAGCCGGGAACCATGAGTCTGTATCAAGGCTTGCTGCTCACGCGAAGCAATCACACGCAGCCGGGTTGCCAAATTCGGGGGAGGCGTTGGGGCGGGAAGGCTGCGCAGACCGGACCGCAATGACGCCAACTGGTCGAAATACGATCCGCAAGGGTCACACTCAAGCAAATGATTCGCTACTCGCGTTCGCTCACGTTCGCGCAATCTCCCGTCTACATACGGGGTGCTCTTACGTTTTGCGGTGAAGCAGGTCATGCGGCATCCGTTCTTCTAAGTTTCACGTATAAACCTGGGCAAGGCCCTGGTCCACACGCTCGGTTAACTCGCGGCGTAGTGCTTCACGGCCGCGAAGAATTCGTGATTTCACCGTCCCGAGGGACAACTGCAAAATTTCGGCGATCTCCTCATAACTCAAGTTCTCAATATCGCGCAGTACCACGGCGGTGCGAAATGTCGGATTGATCCTCGTCAAGGCGCACTCAATCAGCATCCGGTTCTCGTTGTCCGACGCCAAATCGAACGGCGAACGCCCTGGATCCCGCGCCAGATCGACCGAACTTCCCCGGTCCTCGCGATCGGTTTCCATTGGGACCTCCTGGCGGCAATGGCGCGAAAACCAGCGGCGATGATTATGCGCCTCGTTCACCGCAATCCGGTAAATCCACGTCCTTAGACTGCTCTGCTCGCGGAAGGCCCCGACGCTCCGAAACACCTTCAGGAAGACGTCCTGCACCACGTCGCTCGCGTCGTTTGGATTGCCAAGCAACCGGAAGACCATGCTGTAGACGGGCTGCTGGAAGCGTTCTATTAACTCTTCGTATGCCTCGTCTATGCCCGCTCGCAAACCCCGGAGGATACGAGCGTCTTCTTGTGAAACCCCGTTTTGGGCGTCGGCCAATATTGACAGCCTACCCGATTTTCCAGATAAGGGCTGCCCCATTTGCTTGCTATCGTACTAAATCGCGCGGACACGCCAGCCCATTCAGCCGCCGGCTAACTAATTAGAGTCCGATCCGCCTTCCGAAGTTCCCTCAGATTGCGCCGCAAACCTGGCGGTAACAAGTCTCATAGCGAGGGATGATCAATTCGGTCGAGAAACGCGTTTCGGCTGCCTGGCGCGCCGCCGCCGATAATCTTTCATGCAGGTTCGAATCGCTCAAGATTTCGATCAGGCGTTCCGCTTGCGAAACCGTGTCGCCGACCGGTTCCATAAAGCCGTCCACGCCGTGCGTAATCAGATCGGGCACTCCGCCCGTACGGGTAGCCACGGGCGGCACGCCGCAAGCCATCGCCTCAAGCGCCGCCAGCCCGAACGCCTCCATTTCGCTCGGGAGATGAAGCGCCTGCATCTGGGGAATGAGACGCTCCATGTGATCTTGCTTACCCAGGAAGCGGACAAATCGATCGACATTCAGTTCCCTGGCCAGCCTTTCCGCCGGACTGCGGTCGGGACCGTCTCCAGCCATCACCAGTTCCGCATCGACATGCTCCCGGACTTTCGCAAAGGCCTGAATGCAGTCGAGAACCCGCTTCACCGGACGGAAATTCGAGATGTGAAGAATCCGTTTGCGCCCCTTCCGGCGGGCTTCCCCATTCGGTTTATAGAGTGAACAATTGACGAAATTGTGGATGACCTCAATCGCATTCTTGACGCCGAAGAAGTCGATCGTTCGCTGCCGCATATATTCGCTGATGGTGGTGACGCCGTCCGAGCGCTCAATTGAAAACTTGGTGATAGGAAAGTAGGACCGGTCCGTACCCACAAGCGTGATGTCGGTACCGTGCAGAGTGGTAATGAAAGGCAACCGGCGGTTGGTGGTCATTTGTTGGGCGAGCAGCGCCGAAATCGAATGCGGAATGGCATAGTGAACGTGCAGCAGGTCCAACTGGTGCGTTTCAGCAACTTCGGCCATCCGCGACGCCAGCGCTAACGAATAGGGCGGGTATAGGAACAACGGGTAAGTGGAGACCTCCACTTCGTGATAGAAGATGCCCGGAGTATCCGGATCGAGCCGGATCGGGTTCGCGTAACTGATGAAATGAACCTCGTGCCCCCGCAGCGCGAGTTCCAGACCTAGTTCGGTGGCGACAATGCCGCTGCCGCCGTAGGTCGGATAGCAGGTGATGCCGATCCGCATGATTCATGGTGGCGCATTCCCCGCCTGGAATCCATATAATGATTCGTAATCGTATATATCTCCAGTGCGTAACTATTTGGCGTGTCATTCCGAATACGTAGGTAGGCTGTGGCTATAACCGCCGCGTTTGTGCCGGAAGCGCTGGAGCGCTTAATGCAGCGTTATCAGCAGGCCGATGCGGAAGCGGGTGGAATGCTGGTCGAGAGCTTAAGCGCGCAGATGTTCCAATTCTTTTTGGCGCAGGTGAGGAATCGCGCCGATGCGGAAGATCTGCTGCAGAATTTTTGGCTGCGCATCCACAACGCGAGGCGTACGTACCGTCCCGGTGAACCGCTTCTGCCATGGTTGTACGCGATCGCTCACCGGGTCCGTATCGACTACTACAGGCGGAACAAGAGAGTGGCACAGCACGAAGTCGCCGATGAAAACATGCTGAACGCGGCAGTGCAGGAGCGTGCCGCCGCCGGACCGAACATCGCTGAACTTCTTAAGGAATTGCCGGAATCGCAGCGCGAAGTGCTGCTGATGATGAAGGTTTCCGGATTAACGCTTGAAGAAGTCGCGCGGGCTACCGGGAGTAGCGTCGGCGCCGTAAAACAAAAGGCTCACCGGGCTTACGAAAAGCTTCGCAAGCTGTTGAGCGGTACGCACGATGGCGGTAATCAATGAACTGTCAGAATATCGACAATTTTCTTTCTGAGGGTTCGCCGCTCGATGCGCGGGCTCAGGAGCATGTCGCTGGCTGCTCTTCCTGCCGTTCACTGATCACTGGTTTTGCCGGATTTGACGGCCAACCCACACTCGAAGAAATAGCCGCGATTAAGAAACTCCTTTCGTCAGACCTTGAGCGAGCAAAAGCTCTTCCTTCGGACCGCAAACTGGTCACGCTCCTTCTGCTCTTTTTTGTTTCTTTCGCGGTGCTTGCGGCGTGGCCGTTTCACTACTTCGGCCTTCACGCGTTGACGGCCAATCAGATGGCGGTTTATTTCGGAGTGATTGCCGCTTGCGCGTTTCTTTGCGCCGTGGCGATAGTCCAGGAAATGATTCCGGGTTCGCGGAGGAGAATTCGTCCAGCCCTCGCGATCGCCCTCGGCACTAGCGGGCTAGTCGCGGTCACCGTGATGCTCTTTCCGAACTTAGATTCCAGTCATTTTGTTCGCTATGGGATGGGCTGCTTCCGCGTGGGCTCCCTGTGTGGCGTGGTGGCGGGATTGTTGCTTTGGCTTACCCTTCGAAAGGGCTTTTTCACATCGCCCGTCAGTGGCGCAGTCACCGTGGCCTTTTTCGCATCGCTCGCTGGTGTAGCCGTGCTCGCAATGCATTGCTCCTTGCTGACAGTTCCACACATTCTGGTCTGGCACTTCGGTGTGCTGGCGGTGGGAGCGGCGGCGGGAACTGGACTAGGGTGGTTGTTCGAAAATTTGAACGCCAAAAGATTTTCCGCAAACCGTAACTTTGCTGGTAAGATCCCCGAATGATGTAGCAGAGTCTGGCCGGCAAGGCTAACTCAGCGACACAGAAGAGGAGTTATTCAAGTGAACAAGAATCTCAAGACTTTGATGCTTACCGCCGCGGTTACCGGCCTTATTGGCGGCACCACGGCCAGACTTAACGCGGCCCCCGTTACAGCGGGCTCCGACACCGTCACCACCTCCACGGCGACCGCCGTCAACGCAACCAACAGCATGGCGGGCAAGCTTTCCGCCACGACGCTTTCCTTCGCCGACACCGCGAAGCATAGCTGCAAAGGCAAGAACGATTGCAAGGGCCAAGGCGGCTGCAAGACCGGCGACAACGGCTGCAAAGCAAAGAATTCCTGCAAAGGCAACGGTGGTTGCGCGACCGACGGTTCTAAGTCCCACGTTTAGTTAGTTTGTGTGCCAAGGCCGGTCTGAATCCTATCGGGCCGGTCTTCTTCGTTCGTAGAAGGAATATTTCGATGCCCGCAAATCGCTTCAATGGATTCACCGATTATGGCGTAGGGATAGGCCTGCGAATCCCGCATTACCGCCACATTCTCGAGAAGAAACCGGTTGTTGACTGGTTTGAAATCATCTCCGAGAACTACATGATCGATGGTGGCCGTCCGCTCACGGTCCTCGATCAAATCCTTGAACAGTATCGAGTGGTGCAGCACGGAGTTTCCATGTATTTCGGATCCGCTGATCCGTTGAATGCCGAACACCTGAAGAGATTGAAGTCTCTCGCCCGGCGCACGCGAACGCCATGGCTCTCCGATCACCTTTGCTGGGGCAGTGTCGATGGCCGCTACACGCACGATCTGCTGCCGATGCCGTACACGTTTGAAGCCGCAAAGATCACAGCCGAAAAGATCCGTCAAGTGCAGGACTCCGTCGAAGTACCCGTGGTTGTCGAAAACGTAAGCAGTTACGCCGAGTACCACGTTTCCGAAATGACTGAGTGGGAATTTCTAAACGAGGTCGTGGAGAAGGCCGACTGCGGGATTCTACTTGATGTCAACAACATCTACGTTTCGTCTCAGAATCACGATTTCGATCCGTTCACTTACGTGAACGCCGTGCCTGCGGACCGCGTGGCGCAGATTCACATCGCGGGTCATTCCAAGTACGAGAAATACGTTCTGGACACGCACGATCATCCGGTGATCGATCCAGTCTGGGCTCTTTATGCCCGCGCTATTGAACGTTGCGGCCCCACTGCCACTCTTCTGGAATGGGATGACAAAATTCCTACCTTCGATGAGGTGCATGCGGAGGCTCTTAAAGCGAACCGCTACCTGAGCGAAGCGGCGTTAACTTCCGAAGTCCCCTCTCAAGCGGCTGTGGCGCGCGAAGCAAGATTATGAGCATGCTACTCGAATTGCAGCGCCGCGTTGCCGCCGCCGTCATGCAGCCCTTGACGCGAGAGGAAGGCATGAGGCAGCGGACAAAAGATGGCCGCTCCATGCACACGGAAGCCGAAGCGATCATTAAGCCGAATAGCCGGCTCACTTCTTTTGAGCGTCTTGAAATCTACAACCGCCAGTACTGGTTTCGAGTTCTATCCTGCTTCGGCGACGATTTTCCGGGACTTCGCGTCATCCTTGGCCTCAAGAAATTTGAAGCGATGTCGAGAGCGTATCTGAATGACTGCCCTTCCGTTTCGTTCACCCTTCGGAATCTCGGATCTCAACTTGAGTCGTGGCTGCGCCAGAATCCCAAGTGGATCGCGGCTCACGAACGCCTCTCTTTGGACATGGTCCGTCTTGAATGGGCGCACATTGAGGCTTTCGATGGCGCTTATGAGCCGGTTCTGACGCCCGCCGATATCGAATCCGCTGGGCTTGATCTGAAGGTTAAACTGCAGCCCTATGTGCGTCTGCTTGAACTCGCTTACCCGGTTGACGATGTGCTCATTCACGTTCGGCAATATGAAGGCGACGCGGGCACATCCAGCAACTCGGCCCGTCTTGGACAATTACGCCGTCACGTCCGCCGCTTTGCTACGCCGGAACCACAATCGATCTATCTGGCGGTTCATCGCATGGAAGATTCGGTGTACTACAAGCGCCTGGAGCGTGAATGTTATCGGATGCTGGAAGCGTTGTCCGCCGGACAGTCTCTTGAAAACGCGATTGACGCTGCGTTCGAGAACAGTTCCATGCCCGACGAGGGGCGGCTACCTGCGCTGCAGGGTTGGTTTGCAAACTGGGCAGAGCTAGGTTGGTTCTGCCGCCCTTCACATCGATCTTGATGACATCCGCTTTATGACATCCGCAACTGCGCAAAATCCAACTGCGCGCGCTTATCGGTCTTTCAGCGCACTGACAGGCTCGCTCGCTTCTGTCTTCCTGCTCGCCATCCGTCTTTACTGGGGTTGGCAGTTTGCACAAACGGGCTGGGGGAAATTGCATCACCTCGATAAAGTCACCAGCTTCTTCACGAGCCTTGGCATCCCGGCTCCGGGATTTAACGCCGTATTCGTGGCGTTGCTCGAGTTCATCGGCGGCATCGCTCTTGCGCTGGGTTTCGGATCGAGGTTCTTCGCGTTTCTGTTAGCGGGAGATATGTTCGTAGCCTACTTGACCGCCGGGCGCGGGAACCTACTGTCCATCTTTTCCGATCCGGGTAAGTTCTATGGCGACGACGCGTTCACGTTCCTGTTTGCTTCGCTGATCGTTATGATCTTCGGCCCGGGCAAACTGGCTCTCGACGAGTTTCTTCATCGAGTCAGCAAATTTTAGCGAAATTCGCGGGCTTCCGCGCACAACTCTTCCGACGTCCTGATTCGGCAAGGTTGAGGAGAAGCGAAGTTTCCGTTTTCGGCTGTTAAGTCTGGCCGAGAAGGGAAAAGCCGGGTAATCGGCCCGGCTCTCCGATACCACTTCCGGCTAGGAGGTGGTCTTTTATGACCATACGGATTCGAGTTGTATCGATCTTCTTCGGTACGATTCAAGTCTACATCCGCTGGAAACAGCGGCGGTAGGCTTGGAGGGCTGCGGTGCGCACCATCGCAGCCCCTCGAGTTCAGTCTACTACTATCCTTATCTCCTTGCTATACCCCGCTCGATTTAAATGGTAATACGTCGATAGAGTGCCACAATCGTTAGCGGTCGCATGGCTCTGAAGCAGGTCTATCTTTCGCTCGGCTCAAACGTGGGAGACCGGGAACAGAACCTCTCACTTGCGCTTCAACGTCTGGAAGAGGCCGGGGTTCACGTGGCCGCGCGTTCCTCTCGCTACGAAACGGCGCCGCAGGACGTTATCGATCAGCCGTGGTTCCTGAATATGGCTGTTCAATGCGAAACGCGCCTGTTTCCGCTGCAACTCCTAGCACTACTGCAGAAAATCG
>JALYVD010000158.1 GCA_030853405.1 Acidobacteriota bacterium
TATTTCCGGCACAAAGAAGCGGCGGCGAGACATGAACTCCTTGTACCATCAACCGGGGTTTGGATATTTTCCCCGCTCGCATACGTCTCGTATCCGAGCCGGAAGCGTGAGCGCCGCCAATACGGAATCTTCCCCTTCATCTTCAATGAGTCGAACACTGGGATCGCTGAAACTCTCCGATTGTGGACCGAACAGCGCAGGAAGCGTGCGCCCTGAAAGCCGAACCTGGTTTCTCGTTTTGCTATGACTCAGGCGACGCTCTCTACTTCAAGGAAACGAAATCTGAGGGGACCACCTATGTACGGCCGAATACGGGGCACATCCTGCAAACCGTATTGAAGCGCAGTCCACTCGTCCATATCGATCCACCCTCCACCGCTCTTATCTCCGTGTATGTCAAACCAGAGATAGCGCGTTCCCGAGATATGCTGAGGCTCCCGGAGCGTCTTGAGCATTGTTTCAGAGTAGGAGCTTAGGGGAAGTTGCAAACATGTGGATAGATGTAACCCAGCAACTGGCGGCCATATTGAAAAAGGAGGTCTTCGCGTGTCTGCTGCATACGCCAGCCTATTATACCGTCATTCTCGAACGGGCTGGCCTTAAACCTCCCTTCGCCAGGTATGTTAAAGATTACGGTCCGGCTTTCCCCCCTTCTTTCGCGGGATTCTGCGAAACGTATGCGTCGTTGATTGTTGCGCAAGTCAAAAGGCTCGATTGCCTGGCGGAAGATAAGACCCTCCGGGCCGAAGTTATTCATGGACCCCTTAAGCTCTATCGTGTATTGCAATCCCGGAATGGAGGGCCTGAGCGGTCAGACCTTCGAAGGGGAACAGCGGACATCGGCGACTGGTGGTTCGGAGAGGACCTCCTCGCAAGCTGTATTCAATACTGCCGTGCCTTCGAACAGGAGCGGAAGCGTAACCCTCTGTTAAGTGAGATGACTCCGGATCGCTGCCTCCGGGCCCAGTTGCGTCGAAGACTGGCAATTCGCCTTGACTGGAATGCGATTCGGGCTGTCCGCCAATTAACACTGGATTCAAATGAGTCGATTCCCGTGATAACTGGCCTCGGCTTGCCCATGCGGATTCACTCAACCGATGCGGATTGGCGTAAGTTCAAAGACAAATCGCTGCCAGTCGCACAGCAATACCTTCCTGGAGGCGACCGTCAGATATGGGTACCCTGGACTCCACAGAAAGCCATTCAACTGTGGACGCCGAAAGGCGGCTTCACAGCGCACGCCCGGCTGTAATCCTCGTATTTAATACAGTGCGCCACAACTCGCCTGCGATCCTCTATGAAGTAGCGGTATCAAGGAGGAATTACATGTTAAAGAAAGCTCTTCTGTCCGGACTGTGCTGCGGCGCATTGTGCTGCGTGCCTGCGCTCGCGCAGACTGGATCGCTCGACAAAGCCGACCAGTCGTTTCTCGACACGGCAGCCCAGACGGATATGACCGAAGCGCATGTGGGCCAAATGGCACAGGACGAAGGCAAGGCCCAAAGCGTCAAAGATTTCGGGCAGATGTTAGTAACCGATCACACCAATGACTACAACCAGGTAGTAGCTCTCGGAGCCAAGGTGAGTGGGACCGTTCCGAAGGGCCTCGATGCTACTCATGACAAAATGATCGCTCCAATGAACAAGGTAAAGGGCGCGGCCTTTGATCAGAAGTTTATTCACGACATGATCTCCGGACATGAAAAGGCAATCGCCGAATATAAGAAGGCCGCCGCCGACGCTACAAACCCGGACGTGAAGGCGTATGCCGCCCAGACGCTGCCGACGCTCCAAAAGCACCTCGACACCGCTAAGGACTTAGCGAAAAGCAAGACGAAATAACGACGTCATTTTTTAGAAACTTAGGACGGTCTACCCGCTCGGGTCTGGCCGTTCTTTACCTCTGCGGAACGGAAACGCTGCAATCGGATGGAGCGTAAGCGATCGTTCTCGCGCCGCGAGGAAGTTGTATCGAAATGATTTTTGAGAACCTCTAGCCAAGCGCCTGCTTCATATAAGCCAAGCACTTATTAACTTCTTGCACGGGAGTTCCCGCGCCGCGATATTCATACTCGACTAAGGCCGGAATCGGATAGTGTTTCCGTTTAAGTAGTTGGAGCACTCCCGCAATCGGAGTATCTCCTTCCCCAAACGTCTCGTTGGGGCCGTTGTCTTTCTTGCGGTCTTTGACGTGGATGTGAGTAATCCGCTCATGACGCTCATCTATATAGGCCACGGGATCGAATCCGGCTGCGAAAAAATGTCCAATGTCCAGATTCACCCTAAACCAATCGGAAAGGTCCAGCGCCTTCTGAAACGTCTCGGGCGACGAGAACTCATCCGGATGCTTTGTGTCGCTGTGCCCGTGGACGGCCACGTAGATCTTATGTTTCTCCGCCAGCGGTTTCAATCTAGGCAGCATGCTGATCTGCGTTGAAGACGCGATCGTGTGTGCCTTCAGAGCCTTTGCCTGCTCAAAACATTTGTCTAACTCTTCGTCCGTAAACTCTTTATTGAAGTTCAGCGTGTAAGCATAGATCTCAACACCGGCTGCATCGAACTGCCCCCGCACCTTCTTGAAGTGATCCATTGGAGTATTTATTCGCCACTGCCGCAACTTGTCGCGATACCCCGCCACCTCAGGACTGTTCCTCGCCGCCCGCATCCGGGCGCCCATTTCCTCTCGCGTAGGCGGCTGGCCGTTTGCTCCCGGCGCTCTGGCCTCCTGCATCGCTTGGGCAAGCGCGGTGTCCTCAGGCTCCAGTTGAGGAGAAAACAGCTCGCAGATATTGGTGTTGCAATCCTTCAGCGCCTGAAGAGTTGGTCCGATCGCGTCACCATTTTCGCGGGGCAGATCCCGGAAACTGTACGTGCAAACACCAATCCGCACGCCCTCTACCTTAGAGGACTCCTTTGCCATGGCCAGATACGCCGCAGCCCCGCCAAGCGCAAGTCTTCCCAAATCCCGTCTTGAATGTGTCGTCATTTCTCGTTCCCTGAATTTGTTCCCGTGTCAGATGCTCTTTGTGCGCATTTGGTCCGCAAGATACTCCGACGCCCGCATGGACAGCGCCAGAATTGTCATCGTCGGGTTCTGCCATCCGCAGGTGACAAAACTCGCTCCGTCTACGACGAATAAGTTCTTAACGTCGTGACTCTGGCACCACTTATTAAGAACGCTCTTCTTAGGATCGTCGCCCATGCGGCAAGTGCCGACTTCGTGAATGCTGTAACCGGGAGGGTTAACACGATCGGTCTTGCAGATAATTTCCCAACCGGCTTCGTGAAACCATTCTTCGATCGTGTCCGCCGCATCTTTTGTCAGGTTCCGCTCGTTCTCCGAATCGCGCGCTTCGATATGTAGCACCGGAATGCCCCACCGGTCCGTAACTTTATCATCCAGCCGAACGTGATTCTCGTAGCGTGCCACGCGTTCGCCGAAGATTCCGCCCGAGACACAGGCATTCGCATAACTGTCCAGCTTAGTCTGCAATTCCGCGCCATACAGCGGAAAGAAGTTGGGACTGGCGCTCCCGCCGCTACTGAGGCTGACGCAATAGCCTTTGATGAAATTGCGCTTATCGCTTTTCTTAAGATTCCGAAAGCGCGGAATGAAAGCATTCCCGCCCATCAGACCCGGCGCCGCTTTCCCATCGCGAGCTTCGGGTACCGACGCCACTACCGAAACCCCGTACATCTGGTCAACCAGGTAATGCCCCATCATGCCGCTGGAGTTGCCAATCTTCGAATTCAATAAAAGGCGCGTACTCTCCAGACACCCCGCCGCGAGCACCACAACACGTGCCTTCACCTGCATCTCGCGCCCTGAATGCCGGTCAACAAAGTGGACCCCATTCGCTAGCCCGGTGCCTTTGTCCACGCTGATCTCGCGAACGATCGCATTCTGTACGATGTCGAGCTTGCCGGTATCTAACGCATCGGGCAAGAGAAGATTGATGGAACTGGCCAGCCCATCTTTGCCAAGAGCGGAGCGCCACTTCGAGACCTGCACGCCTCGCTTGTTCGCGATCTCCGTCACCCGTTTGATCGTCTCCGTGTCGGGCGGGTAAGTGGTTTCTACAAAGTCGCCATCGGGAAACTGCGGCCAGCCCTCTTTGCGGCCGGACACCCGGAAAATCTTTTCGACGCGCGAATAGAAAGGAGCCAAGTCCGCCAGACTGATCGGCCAGCTATCGCCCGTACCGTCGATTTCCGCCGCTTTAAATTCGAAGTCGCTCAAACGGAACGACTGCCGCGCCCAGAAGAGCGAACGGCCGCCTAGCAACCGCACACGAACCCAGTTGTAGGGAGCGTCCGGCGGAGCCGTATACGGCACTTCTTTCTCGTCCACCCACTGGTTCGCATTGAACTCGTTTGCCTGAAAAACGTGCGGCAATCTTCCCGGCTTATTAAAGCCCCGGTACGGCAGTTCGTACGCGTGTTTTATGCTGCGGTCTTTCTCATAGTCGGCCTCTGGACCGGCATTCAGCATCAGGCAAGAGATGCCCTTCTGTGCAAGAATTTTCGCGGCCATGCCGCCCGAGTGTCCTGAACCTACAATCAGGACGTCGTATGTTTTGATTGCCATTCCTTATCCTTCAATGGGATCGATCGGAGCCCAGTAGTAACCACTGCTGCGAGACCTCCGCGTAAAGTGATGTCCCGATTTCTCAGACGCAGCCGTCCACTCCCGGGAATTCACAGTCGCGGTCCTCAGGTCCTCATGTACTTGGGCCAAAAAGTTTTGCAGTGGATCGGTTGGAAGATCCTCGGGCCACGGTCTCGCTACCAGCAACGGCTTCAGAATGGTGTCCGCCTGCTGAGCGTCCAAGTCGCAGAACGATTTGTGAAATTTGTCCTTCGACGAGGCCTCAAGACCGTCGAGACCGGACAGATAGAGCTTCTGGCGATCACCCGGCGACACGCTGATCAAGAAATCCAAAAACTCGGGCGCTTGGGCCTCGACGGCGCCCGGATTGTTCTTGAGCGGAGGCATAAGAAGAGCGCCCAATTTCCGAAGTGTTGAAAATTGAATCGCCGTGAAATACTGGGGCGCCGGCTGCCCCGTCAAATCGACGGCTGTCACGTCCAAGTGAGGAACTTCCGGAGGCTGCCGCGGCATCTGCCGGGCTGGAGTATTCGGTTGCGGCGGAGGCTGCTGCGTAGGAGCGGTGTTTGTTGCCGCTTGTCCTGCGGCGAGCACTGCAGGTGCGACTGGGGTTACCAATAGGCTTCGAACAAAGTTTCGGCGTTTCATACCTTGCGATAGCATGAATTATTTCATGGACGAATTAAGACCCTGCGCAACCCACGCCAAAACTACCCAGCCGACATGGATTAGCGGAGTGCTCGCTTCCATTCTTTTTCTGATAGGGAGCCCCGTGCTCGGAGCTTCGAACGCGTCACAACTTCCCGACGGCCCCGGGAAAGCCACCGTGCAAAAGATCTGTAGCGGATGTCACGCGGCCGAGATTGTTTTAGGACGCCGCGACACGCGGGAAGGCTGGGAACAGCTTGTCAGCAACATGGTCGATAAGGGTGCAAATGGAACCGATGATGAATTCAACACGGTTATCGATTACCTGGCCGCGCATTTCCCTAAGAACACCGATTCGAAATCCACCGGCTCCGCCTCGAGCGGGAAAAACAACTGAGCCCTGGCCTAACATGTGCCGTGTGACAATAATCGATGGTCGGCAAGGATGTGGACCTTCACGGCTTTCTCGCGATCGCGATTTCCTGACCGCCCATTTCAAATAGAATTCGGAGGGAGGTTGTCATGCCGAAAATCACGGATGTCAAAGGTATCCGCGGCGCCAAGTTGGTGAATCCGATTCCGGAACGCATGAATCAGGTGGGAGCTACCTGCGGTCTGTATGCGCTCAGTATCGTCATAAAATTCTGGCACGATCTGCTCACGCTGAAGGGTAAGGCGCCGGCTTGGAAAGTGCCGGAGACGCGAGGAGCCACCAACGCCCTGACCTTGAAGGAAAAATTGAACGCCGAAATTGTCGCGCGGGGCGGAGATCCTAAAAAAAATCCAGTTCCCTTTACGGGCGTAAAGCAGCCGGCGCTTAATCTTCTCGAAATAGCGGAGACCCTGGGCTCAAGAGTGGGAGAGGTATTCGACGCCGAAGACCTCGCCAAAATTGCACGCAAAGCGGGCCTGGATGCTCTGGTGGCTCGTTGGTCTGATAGCGGAGGCATGTTCGATATGATCCGCCATCGAATTGACCAGAACATCCCTTGCATCATGGGCTATGACAACACGGACTCGGGCGATCCTGGCAACACGACTCACGGCGCTCGCGCCCACTGGGCGGTCATCTTCGGATACGTGAATACTTCGCCGAAGAAACTAGTCGCGACCCACGGTTGGGGGAATTATTATTTGTGGACTGCGGAAGATCTACGTGCCTCCAACGAACAGCTCGATCAGTTCGGCAAGTGGGGAACCTGGTACCGGACGCAAGATCCTAAGACTGGCAAAACCGGCTGGGATGGACCAGGCGTTCCTCAGAACCCTACTGCACAGCCCGGAGCGCTGCCCACCAGCTTGACCAGGCCACGGCCAGCCGATGCGGTGGCGGCTTTCCATATCGGACACGAACTCGATCTCAAGAAGCAAATCGTCACCGTGATGCCACCGGATACCATGGATTTCACCCCGCCAGCCTCCGTCACAACGGGAGCACCGGTAGGCCCTGCCGGTTCAGGTCACCATTTCTGACCTTGCGGTTGGCTTAGTCAGAGTTGAGAAATCCTCATATTCCTTCCCGCACCGTAACTTCTTCCATCACTTCGAGGAACTAGTAGGTGTTGCCGAGGTTCACGCGCGCGAAACTCCAACGCAGACATTCCGATTCCACTCCACAAGGTGAAAAAAATGAAGAACGGCATTGTTCTATCGGCGCTCGTGTTGACGCTTGGCTTAGCCCAAGCCGGTGCTGCCGATAACGGGAACTATCGCGACTCAAACGCAAAGGCAGTCTTTGTTATGACCAATGCGGCACATAAAAACGAGATTCTCAGCTACCGGCGTCAAAAAGACGGAACTCTAAAGTTCTACGGTGCTGTTGAAACTGGGGGGCGAGGCAGCGGCGGCACAACGGATCCACTCGGCTCGCAGGGATCCCTCACTCTCAGTCAAGATCATTCGGTGCTCCTTGCGGTAAATGCGGGCAGCGGAGACATTTCTTCGTTTCTGGTCACCGGTCCCAACCTTCGCCTGGCTGACGTAAGACCTAGTGGCGGAAGCGCTCCGGTAGCTGTCGCCCAATGGGGAGACCTGGTCTATGTTTTAAACTTCGCGGCAATAGTAATGTGGTCGGTTTTCATCTTGACGACGGTTATCTGAAGCAAATACCCAATTCTGTTCGTTATCTGAGTTCCGCCAACTCGGGCGCTAGTTCTCTCGCCTTCAGCCCGGACGGGCGTTGGCTCGTCGCAACGGAAAAATTGAACAACAACATCGACGTGTTCCCAATTCAGCCGGACGGCACTCTCGGTGCTCCGGCCGTCACGAAGGATCCGCTCGCCGGACTTTTCACAACTGTTTTCAGTCCCGGCGGCGCTGCTTTCACTTGAAGCGGGGGCGGGTACGATTTCGTCATACCTGGTGGGATCGACCGGAACTTTGACGGCGCTCGAGGCTAGTTTGCCAACGCTCGGCGGTGCATCCTGCTGGGATGCGATAACTCCGGATGGCCGCTTTGTTTATACATCCAATTCGGGCAATTCGACTATCTCCGGGTTCTCCATCACGGGTGCCGGTGTGCTCACCCCAGTAGGCACGACGGTCGTCGCATCCTACCCCGCAGGCGCCACAAACCTGGACCTTACCATCAGCGGGGATGGAAAGTTTCTCTATACATTGAACTCCGGGACCGGGACCGTCGGCATGTTCGCCATAAATGCGGACGGTACCCTGAAAACGCTTGGGGTATTAGGCGGTCTCCCGCCCAGCGCCGGTTTCAATGGAATAGCCGCGCTGTAAAAAACCTCACTCTGGCGAGTCGCGGGCTTCTGCGACTCGCTGCGACATCAATCAGACCGCTTTGCTCCGCACCCATTCGCTGATCGTACCGGGTCATTGACCGGTACTCTGCCGAGTTGGAGCACGATTGGCAAGCGGGAAATGCTCTTCCAGCACAATCCGCCACATAATTGTTATTGCCCGTACGACGCCCCTGACTTATCTGGTGCTCCTTGCCCTAGCCGAAGAATTAAGAGCAGATCAAATATTACTTGACGAAACAGATGCTCGCCAGAAAGCAGCGCGGTGCAAGTTGCCATTTATCGGAACTCTCCGAGTGTTGTGCCGCGCTGCACAACTCGGCTGGATCGATTTGCACTCTATCCTCGCTCAGTTGCAGCGGACAGCTTTTCATGGGGGTCTAAGCTGATCGGTTGCTCGTAATCCGTATTGAAATTCCCGATCGCCGATAAGGCAGAGTTCACGGGCTGCTACTCCGTAATCCGGACAGTGGAAGAATCGCGGACGGTCCGGAATGAGACTAAGACACAACGGCGGAATGCTGTGAGGTGGACGTTTATTGAGTGCTTGGCGGTCCCCCAGCACCGTCGGCCTCGACTGTTGAAACATGGAGCCAACACTGCGCAAACCAGATGTTCGATGCGTTCTTGACGCCATTTGTCGTGCTCCTCAATCCATTGGATTCTAAGCTCTGCGGTTTCGTCGTAGAGAGCCAGATCAGAGATTTCTCTTCGATCCTTTTTACACCCTCCGGCCGCCCGCTGTGGCGCAAAACGACACTCACCGCGATTGAGTTTCTGCGGCGCTTCTTCTTACACGTTTTGCCTAACGGCTTCGTGCGCATCCGCCACTTCGTGTTCCTCGCTAACCGTTTTCGGACTGCTCGACTTTTGTTATGCAATGAGTTGCTTTCCGCTTCGCCATCAAAAACATCAGCAAACGCAGCTTCATCTAACCCCGAACCTAGCTGGCGCTGTCCGCACTGCCATTCACCAATGGTGGTGGTGCGTCGAATCACGTATCTGGAGTTCATCTCGCAATGTCCATTCGCGGACTCTTCGTAGTAGCGGTGACAATCTCACCCCTGACGTGCTGCCGGCACGCCGGTGCATTCGTGTGTCTAAATCTACGAAAGACCCTCCAAACCATCGCTCTCCTCTCATCACCTGAGTGGCATTTCCGCCCCGAAATCGTGCGCAATCTGTGTTGCTCTCCAGTTGTCGCTATCCTCAGCGCTCCTGGTCGCGTGACATCGGCTTTGAATACCCATAGACCGCGCCCGTCGCAAACGCCAGCGCCTTCCTTCTAGTCTCCTTATCGAAAATGCTTCGGCCATCAAAATAGCACTGCGCCCAACCATCTCCGCCGAGGTTATTTCCGGCAAAGGCTAACGACTACACGCCCATGTGGTTTCCGTGACCGGCGTTTACCAGGATCTACCGACTGGCTGCTGGCCTGAGGCCACGCTTCCCAAAGCGGGACTTTTAACCAATCATGGACGTCACGTTTGCGTTCGAGCGCCAATTGGAGCCCGATGGCCGCGAACGCGCTCTGTCCGAGTGGCGCGTGATACGACCGAAGACGGACCTCAGTCGTTTGCATCTAGAACGGCTCATCGTAGAACATCCAACCAGCCGGGCGAGGAAGCCGGTCAGGGCATGCATCGCAGTATCTCACCTTGAAGGCCCGATCGATATTATCGAGCTCTCGGCCCGCAGTCCCATACTTATGCAAAGTACACACGATAATCTTTGGATTCGCTCGCTCCAATGCGAGCCTGACCAACCTCGGATCGCCCGCCGGATGGGGCATAACGTTCTTATACTCGCGGTCGATTAACACCCGCGTCGGGTCATCGTCCCTTATCGCGAGTTCGATGAGGCTGACCCACGGCTCGACAGTCGGATCGATACCTGCCGAGGTGAGGATGTTGTGATGGACCTGCCGCGGCGTGGTTACGATGTCGCCTTCGAACGTGGCCCCGTTTTGCCGGTCAACCGCACGCTGCATCAGTTCCTCTGCGTTTTTTCGATAGGAGCTGTCGTCAGGCCATTGATCGATCACCGACCGCACCCATTTGAATATTTCTCCATCCGGGTTGCGTTCCAACGTCCTCGCATGCATCACGGCATTGAACAACTCATCCATCGATCTGTTCTCAGTCGCGATGGCCGCCGAAAACTTCAGGAGGTTATAGGCGGATTGATGATACTGCTTTGCCGCTTCCTTAAAGTCACAACTCTCCAGGACGCGGGCAAGCGTGCCGATCGCCATCGCGATTTCCGCTATCGGCCGGGCAGTCACCCAGCGAAAGCGAGATTTTGCCGCGGCCTGCGCGAGCCGAAGCGATTGGTTGTATTGCCGGTGTGTCGCGAGGAGGCTTTGCTGAAGCTGGAATGACAGAACTGCCACCCAGACGGGATCGTCGCCTCTCAGTACGTGAGCTCGCCACGCCATCAACAACCCGAATGTCTTGTGAGCCTCCACGCCCAGCTCCGCAGCTCTGCGCGTTATCTGCGCAAAGAGGTGCTGATTTCTTGGTTTGCGTTTGGCGATCCGGCACAATTCCAGCGCGGTTTCTAATTTCTTATCGGCGGCCCGCGCCTGAGGCGCGTCGGATTTCGATACTAGCAACCACTCAAGCTCGCCTACCTGAAGTATCGCGTTGAATTGAACCTCGACATAGCCGGACGCCCCGGCGCTACTCGCCACCTTGTGGATAGCTTCAACGGCCCCCGCGATGTTCCCGCTCTTTCGCTTGAGGAACGCTGCGCCGAGTTCGAGGTGGTAGCCCTTTTCGTGAAGATCCTCGGCTACCTGGCTGACCCGCTCCGCCGGTTGCGACCTCATCGCCTCTGCAAATTCGACGTGCGTTGTTTCCAGCAGTATGCGACTGACGACGACCGTCTGCGCCTGCATCAGGTCTCGAGCGAACTGGTCGGATCTGTCTGGCAGAACGTTGGCCGTCGGGATCCGGACAGTTAGGGTCTTCGCCTGTCCTAGATCGATTACATCAAGAACCTTTTGGTCGAGTTGGATGGCGCTCCAGAACAACTTTCTGGCCTCTACGTCTGCATGAAACAGGAACGTCGGCAGCCGGAGCTGCCGGGCTAGGTAATCGGCCGAACCTACTTCCAACTCCTGCGACACGAAGGACCCGTCTGCCGAACGCCCCGTGTGCCGCGACCCCTTGAGTTGGGCATTAAACTGTAGGCCAGTGCTTTCTCCTTTTCGAAAGACCTCAACAACGTAGTCCCAGCCGTAGTCACGCTCACTAGGATTGACCGACCATTCAGCAAACACGCCTCGGAATATTGCGTCCGCTTCGCTGTCCGTAACGTGCTGTTCTGGCCTCTTCACAGGAACTCGATCTGCTCAATTGTGGCAGACCCAGGATGCATGCTCCAACTCATGTGGTTACCTGTTCGCACGCCGGAGGCATGCGCCCCAGGGCTTATTGTCCGGAAGCTGGACAAAGGTGGGAGGTTGTGCGGCGAAAGCCATTCTACGAGTAGCGCGTGATCCCGGAGCAAGCCGGGGAAATCATCGCGAGAATGGTTTGGTAAACGCTTTGGCGACTGATGGCGAGTGATCGATCCTTCGGCCAACTGTCAAAGAGCTTCTGGAGCAGTCACCGAACGCTCCGGCGCTCTCTACCTCCAAAACGACAAAATACGCTCGCTTACGATACCTGCGCCTTGTAAGCGCCCAGCCCTTGCCGCCGGCGCGGAGATCGCCGGATTCAGGAGGCCACCAGCCGCCGCGAGGGCCGCCAACGCGGTTTCATCGGGTTGGATGACTTCAACCTGAGCGTCATTGTCTTGCAGTGTTTTCACGGTTTCATCTAGCGTTGCTACGCTCATGGACGGAATTTCCGGAGGGCGTTTGAGCGAGAGAATCATCACACGATCGAAGCCGGTCGCGAGATCCGCGTTGTCCGTGCAATAGAAGCCGCCGTCAATATAATGCTCGCCTTGAAACAAGACGGGCGGCGCACCAAAGGAAGCAGTGCTCGCAATTACCGCGTCTACCAGATGGATGCCGCTGTCACGACCGAAGGCGCGCCGCTCTCCCGTGTCCGCATTCACGGTGGCGATAAGCACCCGTTTTTCCGGCCACGTCGTCACCGGCAGCTGGGCCGCGACGATCTCCCGCCGGCTAGGGCCACTCGTGCCCGAAGCGGCTGCTAGCGCCAATGATCCGATTCTTCGCAGAATTTCCGTCTTGCTGCCGCCGGCTTGCTTCGCGCTAGCGATGCCCTCGCGAAGTGCTACCCAGTCAACGACAGGAGGCCGCCCGGAGGACGGCGGCAGGGGTTGCAGGCGTCGTTGAAATGCGTCTTCGTGCGCGTCTCCGCTTGCAAGATGTAGCGCGATCCTGGAGCCAGAAGAGGTTCCCACGAAAAGGTCGGCGTTTCTGACGTCGAGACCCGCGTCAGCCATCCCTGTAATGAGGCCAAGCTCCCATGCACTCGCAGCGTAGCCACCACCGGCCAGAACCAAGGCACGCGTAGTACTCAGTTGATCGTCTCCATGTAAATAGAATACTGTTGCATGAAGGTGTTCGCGAACCGGCATAATCGCTTCCGACGCCGGCGCTAGATTGTTAGGCCAATTCTGGACTTGTCCCCAGTTTTGAGACAAATGGTTAAGACTCAAAATTCATTGAATGGAGGATTGAGTCAATGGGATTGTCTCGCAGGCAGTTCACGAAAGAGTTTAAGATAGCCGCCGTACGGCGACTGGAGCAGGGCGTATCGATCGCCGAAGTAGCGCGTGGCGTGGAGGTCAACCCGAACGTGCTACACCGCTGGCGGCGTGAGTTCCGGGAAGCGCCCGGCAACGTGTTTCCCGGTAACGGGAAGCAGCGCTGGTCGGAAGG
>JALYVD010000047.1 GCA_030853405.1 Acidobacteriota bacterium
TCGAGTTGCTTCCCAGCAGCGCTCTATCCTCCGCTCAGGTCTTCAAAGCGTATCCCAAAATCGCGGCGCTGGAAAACCGGACATTTCATTTGTTAATTAAACCGGACATCTTGACTTGTTACCAACACGATCCAACAGACACACGCTGACCACGAATGCTCCGCAGATCAGAATTCCTTTGGGCTGAAGGACGCTGAAGCAAATGCCGCTGAGTATGCCACAAATGGCCAGAAGCGCTGGCCGCCGGCTTCGCTGCCACATGAGGAAAACAGAGAAGGCGGCAAGGGCGAAAAGGTTGCTATCCCAGTGGGGGCTGGTCCCAGGCCAGAGCGGAACGCAGAGAACCGTCGTGAAGAGCACCGGAAGAGTTGCGGGCAGTGCGATACGCCGGCTACAGAAGAGCGTGAGAATTGTGAGGGTGACTCCCGTGAGAAGCAGCACGCCGCGGGCCGTCCCGATTGATTCCCCAAACACGCGAAAGAAGGCAGCGAGCCAATAGAATGAGCCCGGGCCCATGGGTTCAAAGAAATCGCGCCCGGGAAGTTGTCCGTGCAGAACACGATGAGCTCCATAGACGAACGTCCCTTCGTCGCCAATTCTCCATAAGACGCGAACGAACGGAAAGAGATATAGGAGAGTCAGAACGGCGACTCCAACGTATGTGCACGAAGCCTCAATCCTGGGAGTAAGCCGCTCCTTAACGATCAAATTCACCCCCGTTTATGGACGAACACAGAATGCCGCGTACTGTCCGCCGAGTGGCACTTTTCCAAGCAGGTTTTCGAATCTGGGGAAATGTGAATGGATCTTCTCGGGCAGAAAAAGAAAGAATTGAAATTCGGGTTTCAAGAATCCCGCCTGACGGGCGAGCCGGGCCATTTGAAAATGGGTCAATAACCGCGCATTTGCATCGACCGGAGTTCGCGAAACGATCCACTGAGTGACGGGGTTCAGAGGATTGTGTTCCATGAAGCACACGAGACCGCCAGGCCTCAAAACACGAAACAGTTCCGCGCTAAATATTTGGCGCACCTGTTCCTCAAGGTGATGGTAAACGCACACGGTGGTCACGAGATCGAAACAGGAGTCGGGGAACGGAAGTTCGAGTGGGCTTTCTTGAAGAAACACTCCGGGCCGTCCGCCAATCATCTCCGCCGAAGTATCGCAGCCGAGAGCGAGAGCAAATGACCGCTCCCCAAAGGATAGAAACTCACCTTTGCCGCATCGGCATCCAACCACCGTGCCTGTCCTATCGGAAACCGGCGCGCACGCAAGCCGTCCTGCAAGATCTCCCATTTCCGTCTGTGAAAGAAAAGCTCGTTTGTTGCGAATAGATCGCGTAGTGGATTGCGGAGGAGATCCGAATATCCGCTGGCGTAGCGGTCAAATTCAGAATGTATTTCTATTTGCCGGCCGGGATCGAAGGAATTGCGATCCGGCGAAAAAGGCGTAGATCTCGCTTCCTGCTCATGCAAACCAAAAGGCGGAATGGTCTCCCGCTCCGCAAAGGGAGCAAACTCGGCTAGTCTTTGGGCCACACGTCCTCGCGATAGGAAAGTGCGGTGGGGAGTGGGTTCTTCTCCAGGACTTTGGGCTGCCCCGTGGAACCTGGTTCGCACAAACTACCCCGAAATTGTTTCAGCCGTATTGGCCTAGTACCGTCCCACTACGCCGCCTTGAACGACAAGTGCTAGAGTAAAAAGCCAATTGGGGGAATGTTGAACGTGCCTCTCAGCCTTGGGCGAATGGACTCGCCTGGTAAGTCCATAAAGTTTGTCCTTCCGGTTCTTTCGGCCCTGCTTTTGACCGTCTCTTCGGGCTGGGCGAGTTCGTCGGTGACGCAGCAGGTGGAGCAGTGCGAATCGGCTGGAGATTTGGCGGGTGCGCGATCGCTGCTCGAAACTGAAGCCGCAAATCGGACGAGTACCTCGGGCGCCGAGGCGCTGGCTGAGTTTCTGGACAGGCATGACGATCCGGGCCGCAGGGATGCCTATCTGAAATGGGCCGCGGCCGAAACCGACGGCGGCAAACAGCGCCTGGCTCTCCGGCAAGTTGTGTTAATCGACTTCATGCAGGGGAAAAAGGCCGACCTTGCGAGTGATTTGGACCGCTATAAATCCGCTGGCGGATCGGATCTCGTATTGCCTTCTGAGAAGTCAAAACCTGGCGCTTTTTCGACCGTCATGATACCCGGTCCCCTATCGTCATTCGCCCGAATGGCCGCATTGTCCACCGATTTGGACCCTCAGGATCTGCTTCCCGCCCTGGCCCGCAACATCGTCACCAACGGTTATGAGGCTTCGGGCAATGAATCGCTTCAACAGACCGAGTATCTGCGTCTTCTGTTGCGGTACGTTGCGCAAGCGCGGGAGCTGCAAGGGCTCGCAAAGGCGAATAAGATCGTCATTCCTAACTGCGACAGTGAAGAAACCGGGAATCTGCTGAAGGTACTCGGATACCGGATGCGCGGCTCGTGCGGGGCGGATATCGTTCTTGAAACGGTGAATCCCACACGCGCGTTTTTGACGGCCGATTCCGCTTTTCCACTAACGCAGTTGGAGCAGGACCTCCGGGGGAATCACCGTTTTGAGCTGCCCTATGCTCCCACTCCGGTTCCTGTTTTGTACGGTCCCGCCTATTGGCTTTCGGCAGTGGGGCGCGATTCAAAATCGGATTTCCTCGAAGCGTTTACCTCCGATCCGACGCTCTGCCGCCTGTATCTGGGGTTGTCTCATGTGGATTCAGCAGTGGCAGACGCGCTCCGTGCGCAGACCGTTTCCGCGAAGTTGCGCCTTTACGCGAGCGTCCTCGACTTTTATGGCGGCATGTTCCAGATTCGCAACGGGGCGGCGGTAGTACCTGGGTCTCCGAGAGCTTGGGCATCGCTAGTAGGGGCCAATCCGAGCAATCCCGGCGCGTTCTTCGACAAACTTCTGACGGTGGACGACGGCTGGCTGGCGAGCTACTACGACGCGTTATCGCGTCTGGAAGACGGTCCCACACTTGCGTACCTCAGTCAGCCCGAGCGCATGAAGCGCTTCTATGATGCGCTGCGAGGCAAAATCACAAGTCCAGGTCCAGCACGTCCCGTTTTCCGATCCAGCACCGATTTGATGCTGCTGACGACCGCGCTCCGGATAGATGCAAACGGCGCACCGCATATCCCCGGCAACATGGATATCTGGCGGACGCTATTCATCAAGCATCCACACGGCAAATACGACGGCAAGCTTACGCGGGCGGCGTCCAGTTGGAGAACGAGCGACGATCTGCTGGAAGCGCTTTTTGCCTTGAGCCGCAAGACCGCCGACAACGAGCCACTTCATATTTTTCTCGCTGTAAACGATGTGGACCGTGGGCGCACGAAACCAGTCGGAGCGGAACTTGCCGCGCGTTTGATCAACGGCTATCGAGCGTACGGCGCGCAGTACAGAATCTTCGCGGATTCGCCCAACCTCAGTGAAGCCTCTATCACGGGCTATCTGGATTTGTGCGCCGGTATTTCGAGCTCCCGCGACAGCCTCACGAAAGCCGATGCCGCTGGAACGGTGCAGGCGCTGGTGGAATTGTGGAGTATTTTATGCCGGCAGAACGCCATTCCGCTGACCGATCAGGACGCAGTATTCGACAAATTGACCAAGCCTTTCTTGCGGGCCAAACTGGAGTCCGATGTCTTCAACGCCGGCCGCAGTGGAGTGGATACCTTGCTGGCCGCAGCCGAACCTCAGACCACCGGTTCCCGGCAGGAGCGGCTGATGCAACTGCTGGTCGGTCCGGTGCACAGCGGCGATGAAACCGCTCCCCTGCATCCTGCGGAAAGCTTCATCCGCGTTTTGGATGCGCAGCGGCTCATTCCGCTTGACGCTCTGATCGCACTTGCCGATAAGTTGGGCAAAGGCGGTCTGGACCCGAAAACTGCCAAGGTTATTAACGACCAACTGGAGCGTATTGAAGACGTTGAGACGCTACACGGTTCGATGTCCCGCGATGAAAAAACCACATTGGCGATGGGCTACTGGAGCGACAAGCACATAGACCAGGAACGCAAATTCGATCTGGACTCGGTCATGAAGAACACCGAGAAGAAGGACGGACGGAATGCGCTCGCGCCGTTCCTTCGCGACACGCTGGTGGGATTTGTTTATGCTTATTACGCTCCGGCGGGTGCGGAAATTCTGTTTACGAATCCAATGTTTGTCCGAAGCCATGATTTCACGGGCCCGGAGAGCACGCCTGCTTTCTGGCGCGCTACGGAAGTGGCCGGAAGCGGATGGCCGGCAAGTTCTGGCGGGAAGCTGACCGGATCGCTGATTTCGCTCCCGTATGCGCTCGCTCAGGCGGAACAGAATTTCTTAACTCCGCGACGGGAGCAGGCGCTCATCTGGGCGGATCTGGTTCCCCAGATCATCATGAATGTCACTGTCACCCGATGGAGAGACGTGACTCCGGATCAGATCCATTGGGTATCACTTCACGTCCGGCGCGGCTGGAATCTGCTTGCGGATGCGGCTTTGGATACATCGGCCGAACCGAAAATCATGGATTCCACCGCCCGCTTCATGACTCCGGCGGGTGTGGAGCGGCTACGTGACGCTTTGCGCGGCGGAGATTTCGCTCTCGCGACCAGCCAGATGCCTCCGTCCTATCTCTACGCGCTGGCCGACGACCCGCGCCTGAAGGGAATTGCGCCGGATGTCGAATCAATCGAGATCGCCGCGCTTACCGCGCGTGGAGAACAGGAATTGAGTCCCGAGGCGATTTCACGGACGTTTGGAACCGCCAAACCAACGCTGACCCATTCGTACAGGCCGGGGTTGCTGTACCTTCGCACATTCCCCGCCTTGATGGGCTATTCGAGCCGGATTCTGGCCGAGACATGGGAATCGAATAATCTTTACTACGCGGTACTCGCCGAGGAAGCGGGCATTCCCGCTAACCGCCTTGACGCCTATGTTCCGCAATGGAATCAGGCGGCGATTGAGAACATCTTCGCCACGCATTTGGAAGACTGGCCCGCTCTCATTCGCTCATTGAACACAACAGCGGACGGTGTCCTGCATCGAAATACTCAGCGTGCCGGAATGGCCGCTCCAACAAACTAGAATGACTACCGTGAAAATCTTTTGGCGTGCCGTAGCGGCGACAAGCGTTGCGGTCTTAGGAGCCGGTTTCTGGCTTCATGCACAAGACGAGGCGACATTCCACGTTAAGGTGGACATGGTTGTCCTGGGCTTCACAGTTACCGACCAGAAGGGCAAATATGTAAATGGTCTGAAGCCTAAAGACTTCAAGGTCTACGAAGACAACATCCGCCAGAAAGTGGCCACATTTGCGGAGGGCAACCATCCACCGGTACAAGTGCTTGAGAACGGCGAAACCCGGCCGATTCATTCCGCAAATATGGACGGCGACGCATCGGGCCCGAACGTGGTCGATCTGCGGTCGGCGGGTACTGGTACAAACGTCTTTGTGTTGTTCGACACGAGCAATTACATGTATCGCGGATTCGTCTACGCCTCGGATGCTATTACAGATTTCATCCGTGGACTGGACCGGGCCGATTCCGTCGCGGTCTACACTTACAGCCGTAATCTGAATCGCTCCGTGACGCTGAACCGCGACCGCGGCGTTGCGATTGAAGGCGTGCGCAGGGCGGTGGCGGGAGACGATTCGGCGCTCTACAACTGTTTGCTGCTGACGTTGCGGGACGCGGCAAAGGTCCCCGGGCGCAAGGTGGTCATCGTCTTCTCGAACGGACCAGATAATGCAAGCATGGTCGCGCCTGACGACGTACGGGCGGTGGCGGAAGACGAGGGGATACCCATTTACGTCATTTCGACGAATGAGGTCAATAAAGACCCGATGTCGAGTAATATCTTTAAACGGATATCCACGACTACCGGCGGGAAGAGTTATTTTGCCAAGACCTGGCAAAAGCAAGTGGAAGCATTTGAATCGATACGTGAAGACCTGGGAAACAGTTACACGGTTACTTACTATCCGCAGCCCAATCCGAACGATGGCTTCAGGACGATTCACATTGAGTTAACGCCGGAAGCGATGAAGAAGTATAAGATACGCGCACGACCGGGTTATAGACCGCAGCGGGGGTTTTAGCTAGCAGACTGCTGAGAGGGAGAAACGACTCCCTGACGGTCGCGGTTCCGTTGCGCTTGCAGAACTACGGGCGTCGGCACGTGGCTGGGTTATTCAACGCTCCAGGCCAAGTTCCTTCCTGAGATCGGCTAGCGTTGTGCGCGGTTCATTGCGTTCCAGCGAAGCGGTCCCGAGCAGGTAGTCTTCCCGATCCTCCAGGAACTCCTTGATCCGTGCATTGAGTTCCGGTGCCAGTCTGATTCCGAACATAGAGGTTCCTTTCGTTTAACATTTTAAACGAGAGGAACACACGAATCAGTGTGTCTGTGCCAGCACATCATAGAGTGGCTGTGCAGGCTCCAGTTTGCCGGTCGTCTGTACAGCCGTCGCCGCTAAGATGCGGATGCGCGGATTGTCCGGTAAGGTTAGTGTTTTGGCGCCGTGCGGTACATCCAGCTCGTAAGCAAACAGGTACGAGTAGGAATAGGGCTCGTTTTCGCCCTTCGCATCGTGCCGGTGAGAAGCGTACCATGCGATCGGGGCGCGCTTGATGAAGCCCGGCTTTAACCCCGTGTACTCCATTTCCTCGCGCGTCGAATGCTCCTTTTGGTAGTTCAAATAGGCTTTGGCCTGAGGACTGTCGGGCTTGATCTGCGGCGGCAGCGGGTCCCAGTGCCTGGGCACTACCTTGGTGACCCATGTGCGGTCGTCCCACTGGCCTACGAAGCCGCCCCAATCCTCGATAGTGAGGTTCACTTTCTGCTCGCCAACACCGAACGCAGCGGTCTGATCCCCGCCGCTGGATGCGGCAAGCAAATACACACGGTCGAAATTGCCGTTCGGAAGGCTAATCGCCTGCCCCTTGGCGGTTTCCGCATTGGCCGCCTGCGTTGATCCGAGCTTAAATTGAATACCGTTGTAAGCGACGTTCTCGGGCAACATCTCGGCTGGCAGGCTATTCCCTTGGCCGTCGAAGCCTCCGTTCGAAGTAGCCCCGTCTTTAGTCGCCACGGCCTGGTCGTACGTCAGTGCCAATGGCTCAGAAACCAGCTCTGAGTTACGAGTTGGTGCAGCTTGCAAACGCACCTCGAATGTTCGAATCTGATGCGGCTTGAAATCGGTGACCAGCGCGCCATTCTTGACATTCGCGTCACCCAACAGGTGCTCCTGGCCATTCACTTCTTTGGCCGAAGCGACCGGTCCCACGAACTGGACGTGAACGCCCGACTGCGGCTTGCCATCCACCTCCACCAGGCGCAGGATGACATCGTCACCATCTTCCGCTTTCTTCAGAGCCATCACGCGTATCCGGCTGTTATCAACCTTTACGATAGAAAAACTCTTGCCCAATTTGCCGGCGTGAGGCGATGTTTCAAATGCAATCAGCGGTTGATTCAGCCGCAGCGCCTGCCAATCGGTCTGGGCCGCGCGCCAATTGCCCGAGTGCCCGGCCAAACCATACATAATCTCGTGATGTCCCCAATCCTGCGTAGACTGATCGCTGTAGCCTTGACCGCCCTTGCTGATGCCAGGCGTATAAATCAGCGTCAGACGAAGCAGATTGTCGTCCGGCTTATCGGAACCGTTTTTGCAATCGGTTAGGACAGTCACACCGAAAGCGCCGCTGCGGTCGGTGAGATCGATGAACTGATGTGATGGTACTTCGAATTTCTTCGGGTCATTATTCGACCGCTCGATGGTGGCGACATCCCAGTTGTAAGTAGCAACGGGGTTCGAAGCGGTCAAAGGGAACGTGGCTTTCAGTGCGGCGCTGCTGCTCTTCCAATCGATCGAGTTCGCAAACTCTACTCGATTACCGGCGTCTCCAGCCGAAAGGCGGATAGTCTGCACAAACTTCGAGCCTTCGGTTTCACGTGTAATCGCGAGCGCCACGCGGACAGGGCCTTTCTCCACAATTCGCACCTGCGCCGGACCGGACACATACGCTCTCGGCGGCTTCTGCTGGTCCGCCCAATCCATGTTCCAGGCAGGCCACTGCTCGGGTTTCTCCGTCTGGAACGCGAGGCGTAACGGCGCGCTCAGAAGCTCTTTATTCAACTGTTTGTCGAAGACGCTTGCAACATCGCCGTTCTTATCGATACTCAGCCGATAGCGCGCGTTTTCGAGAGAGTTCCCGGTTACTTTCAGCTCGGAGTTTCGCGCCTGCCTGCGCGCCGGCTGGACATCGTACACGGCGTATCCGGCCGACGGAGCCTTAGCCACAAAGAGAACCTTGCCATCTTCGATCTGCGCCAGTACTTCCTTGCCGTCTGGAGCGATTACACGAACCGCTTCAGGCGTTTTCCCGCCGAAAGCCGGATGGGCTTCGACCACATCCTCGCGCTCAATCGCCAGCGGATTGTAAACCACCAAAGGCATCCCCTTCGCTCTTGCTTCGGTGTCGAGGTTCTGTGCCAAGCCTTCCGTAGCATTGGTCAGCACAGCGGCAAACTGGTTCATAGCGATCACGTCGTCGTTCCACGAGAATTCGTAGGCTTTCGGCGTCGCAGTTCCGGCCATGATGTCGTGGAATTGGCCGCCCATGACTAGCGTCCAAGCGTCGTTTAAGCGCTGTTGAGGATAAGAACGCGCACCCATCCATGCAGCGGCGACAGACGCTTTTTCCGCAGCGTCGGCTAATAACTCGTTCTTGCGGTTCCAACGCTTCTGGTACGACTCAGAAGTAAGTGAGCCCGCGGAATGGTTCGTGAGTTCGAGATCTCCCGCGTATTTAGGAAGTCCGTCTTGCTTGCCTGTAGCGAGAATGTCCAAAAACATTTGGTCGGCGGTAGAAGAGATCAACTTCACCGGCCCGTCTCCCACTTCGACTGCGGGACCTTGGACAGCCGGTTCTTGGGCAGCGAACCGGGACCTGAACGGCGGCGGCAGGACTGTTTTGCTCTTGGTTACCATTGCCTCGACTAACTTTACGGACTCCTCATCCGGTGAGCCCCCTGTGTCTCCGGTTCCGTAGTAATGATAATCGGCAAAAAGGCCGGAGACTTTACCGTCACGTTCGATTCGCTTTACCCAATCGACTTCCGGCTGTCGGCGCCGTCCTCCCGTCTCGGCATTCTTCGGTTCCTCTGGGCTCTTCGTCAGGTCGTATCTGATGTCCCCGGAGTACGAGCCTGGGTTCAATGCCGCAAGCACTCCATTGCCATCGGGACCCGTCCAAATCCCTACGTTGAACGGTGTCCCTTCCGGCGTCTCTTCAGGTGAGTTTGGCCCACCAACCGGCGCGGCGGAACCCCATGTGAGCTTCTGAGTGGAAAAACCTTTTACCCCTGCGTGGGCTAATAAGCTGGGAAGAGTTTCGGGAAAGCCGAAGCAATCGGGAAGCATGTATTCCGCGCTTGAGTGTCCGAACTCTTTCTGGAAATAGTGGTTGCCGTAGAGTACCTGGCGCAGAATGGATTCGGCGCTCGGTGAGTTGACGTCGCTTTCTTCCATCGAGGAGCCCGCCAGAAACCACTGCCCGCTATCAACGTATTTTTTGATCGTCGCGTAGTCCGCAGGATAGTACTCCTTCATCATCCTGTAACGATTCGCACCGCTGAAATTGAAGATGTAATGCGGGTACTTCTCGAACAAGTTGAAGTTGTTATGCATGGTCTTCGGGAGGAATTCCCGGATGACTTGCGGATACTCCCAACGCCACTCGGTATCGAGGTGAGCGTAACCAACTACATACAGCGTGGGCTGCTTCAGTAGATCGGGTTTGCCGGCACTCTCCGATTGGGCGGCCGCCTGGAAAGCAGCCGCCGTGAGCGAAAAACAAATAAGATATCGACAGAGCCCGTTCATCTTAGAACAACACCTTGAGGGTCAATTGAACTATCCGCGGGAAGTTCTGTTGGTATAGATTCACTGTTCCAAATCCGGTGTAAGTTCCATTCTTCTGAAGCTTGGGCGCACCGTCGCCGGGATTGTTGTCGGGTCCAGGGAACAACACGGTATTGGTCATGTTCAGCGCCTCCGCCCGGAACTGAAGCTTCATCGACTCCCTCACCGCAAAGTCCTTGTGCACCGCGAAATCGAGATTCACAATGCTCGGCTGCCGCAATGTAGATATCTGGTTGGGCAGAACGCTTAACCCAAACTGCGGCTTCGTGGTCCAGCACCCAAGTTTGTTGCCACTGCTGTAATTGTTATAGAGGTAATTATTGAAGGTGGGTCCTCCGTCGGGAGTGAAGCTGTGGTTGCAGTTATAGTAATAGCCTGTATTCAGCCCGACCGGCTGACCGGTCTGTGCCGATACGATGAAATTCGCGCTCCAGCCATTTATCAGTGCGCCAACCACGCCGCTCGCGTTTGTCCCAACGTACTTCGAACCTTTGCCGATTGGCAATGCCCATTCACCCGTAACACTAAGCACGTGCGTGCGATCGCTTCCGGCAATCTGTTTCTTAAGGCTTGCATCCTGGTACGGCCAGCCATTTTGATAACCGGTCTCCTGCATGGTTTTCGAAAAGGTATAGGAAGTTTGAAAGCTCAAGCCATTCGAATAGCGCTTGTTCAGCTTCACTTCCAGACCGTTGTAGTACTGCTTGCCTAACGGATCGTTGTACTGCCCGATCAAATCGCAGTACTGGGAAAGGGGCGTCAGCAAAGTAACCCGGGAAATCGTCCGGTTCGATCCGCATTTTGAACTTGGCGGAATTCCCGGGACTCCGTAATAAGGATTTGGTACCTGCTGATTGAAGAGTGTGGGGTTGGCGACTCCCTGGTCCAATTGAGCGCGCGTAAGCGTGCCGTTGTCCCAAACGAAAACGCGCAGCCTATCCGTGAAGTTGCCCGAGTAGCGTGCATCCAAAACAATTTGTCCAGGCAGCTCCCGTTGGAAGCCGAAGGACACCTCCTCGGAACGTGGGATGCGGCGTCCGGGAAAGTCTACTGAGGCTCCGTTGCCGAGAGCCGTCTCCAACCCGAGTGAGCTTCCCACAGGCGTCTGAACGCCACTCGGAAACGGATTGCCACTTGCGAAATAGTTAGTTGGAGTGACGTTCCCGTTGGTGGAATTGGTATAAGGAGTCGAAATACTAAAGCCCGTATTTGAGCCTCCCTCCAATCCCACCGTATAGAAGATTCCGTAGCCGCCCCGTATCACAGTTTTTGAATTTAGGGCGTAGGCAAATCCAAACCTTGGCTGCATATTCGTCCAGTCGGTGTTGTAAGCGTCCCGCGAGTTGCCTTTTACCCCGGGAAACTCAAAGCCCCCGTAGACGGTTGCTAACGAGGCTGGATTTAGGCCGGCCGCCGTCAAGGCGGGTCCGTCCGCCGCTAGATTGGCCTGGTAAACGGGATTGTTCGAAATCGGGTTCACGCAAGTGAAGCAGATCCCCTGGTTCAGCCGGTTGTAACGCTCGCGCAAGCCAATTTGGACGTCATAGCGGAAGCCGATATTAAGCGTTAGTTTTCTGGTGATCTTCCAGTCGTCCTGCCCATATAGCGCCCACGTGGGATTCCCCTCAAAAAGCGTATCTTTGAAGTCAACACTCCCGCTGTGGGGATAGCCAAGCAGCATGTCCGCAACGTCAAACCCGTCGTTCACACCGGGAATCGTATTTCTCTGAAGCGGGTTGAACTGCGTGTTCTCACTTTGAAAACTAAAGGTGCCGTTCGGGTTGCCCACAGAGCCCGGATTCGCATATTGCATCTCGGCTAACTCGCCGCCGAAATGAAACGTGTGGTTACCCAGAGTCTTGGTCCAGTCATTGTCAAACGTGATGGTGTTATAAGTGTCGCTGTTTACGCTATTGCCCACAACCTGCCCATAATATTGGTTCGTACTGAATTGCGGCAGCAGGTTACGGGTACTTGTGGGTACCGTCGGCATATTCAACCCAATAGAACTCGGAGTCACGGTAGAGCCTAAGTCTCCGTTGGGGAAACTGTCCAGGAACCTGGAGAAGGACAATTTGAAGTCGGCAAGCAGGGTAGACGAAAAGATATGCGTCATGTCCTGACTGGCCATAAGTTCCTGACGCATGGTGTTGATGTTGCCGTTTTCAGCCGGGGACGCAAAGCCGCTGCTGTTACGGAATTCGGTTCCGTGCTGGAAGGCGAACATGCTGTACCAGCGCGTCTTGTCGCTGGTATCGTAGTCAACCCGGACCATCGGCTGCCAGTAGCGATACTTGTCCGGGACGTTAGCCGTGAAGTTATTCTGCAGACCACCACTAGCCGTGTTAGGAAGAGGGTAGAGGTTTAGAACGGCCGCTCCTATTGCATTAATCCGGTTAGCCGGAATAGTATCGTTCGGAAACGCGGTTCGGGAGTAAGCATTGCCGGGACAATTTCCAAGCGTGCCTCCGGGCGCGGTACAGACAGTCGTTAGAGGATCGTAGATTGTGAAGCCCGACTGAGTGAAGTCCACGCCGCCGCCACTCGTCGGGCGCAGATACGCCGGAGGAACGCTGGTCACCGTCGTGAAGGGGATGTTTTCGATGTACTGCTCGTAGCTTCCAAAGAAGAAGATCTTATCCTTCTTGACGGGGCCGCCAAAAGTTCCGCCGAACTGATTTTGATGAAGGTTTTGCCTTGGCAGTCCGTTTAGATTGTTTTCGAAGTTGTTCGCGTCCAACGCACCATTTTCAAGGTAATCGTATGCGTCTCCGTGAAACGCATTGGTGCCGGATTTGGTGACCATGTTCACGGTTCCTCCCCCGGTTCGCCCGTAGCGCGCATCGTAAGTGGTCGTCATGACATTCACTTCTTCAAGAGCGTCCACGTTTGGAGCGATTTGCCAGGTCCCCTGGTTGCCGTTGTTTTGCAGAGTGATGTTAGTGCCGTTGAGCGTGAACTGTTGATATCCCTTCACCCCGCCGCCGAGGGTATACTTGTTCGAAACATCCCAGCCTCGCGTTCCCGAATAGCCGCTAGAGCCAAACTGCGTCTGCAAAAACTGCGATCCCGGGGTCGTCCCCAACAAGGTGTAAACCTGCCGACCGTTCAGGGGGACGTTTTCCAGTTCCCTTTCCGTCAACACGGTTCCCCCTGAGCCGTTCGCGGTCTCTATCAGAGGAGGAGCACCGGAGACTTCGACAGTCTCGCTCGTAGTGCCTAACGCCAGGGTGAAGTTTAGCCCGGTGGATTTACTTGCCTGGAGAAGCACGTTGTCTTGAACCTGTGATTTAAACCCCGGGACGGTCACGGTTACCGTGTAAGTTCCAGGAAGAACATAAGGCAAGAAGTAGACCCCTTTGTCGGTTGTAGTGGTGGTATACACCTGCTTGGTGTCACGATTGACGGCTTGAACCTGAGCTTTTCCAACCGTTGCTCCGGAAGGATCTATTACTTGGCCCGTAATCGTGGCCCGGAACTCCTGGGCAAACAGAGGGCATGAAAGGAATAGAAGGAAAATTACAAGAGACGCTTTCGCGGCGACATTTCGAAATGCTGACATAACTAACCTCTTTTAGGGACTCTAATGGCTGTCAGCTAACGTTGAAAGGGGAATTGACGGTGAAATTTTGCGCGGCTCACGTGAAACGAGGAAATGTTTGGCAATCCATGCTGCAGGACTGCCTGGTAACGGTCTGATAGGCTGGTTTTTTCACCGTAAGCCGCCAGCTTTGACCCGCTAGAAATACCATGCTTCCCGACATCGCGCTACAAAACGCTTTAGAAACTGC
>JALYVD010000181.1 GCA_030853405.1 Acidobacteriota bacterium
AATCCGCCCTGCAAGGCCTCGGGAAAGGGAAATGCATTCATCAATGCGTGCTTTTTCAGCACCCTGTTAGGGGACTCCGTCAACCTAGCGGGAAACTGGCGCTTTCACACCGGCGACGACGTGCGATGGGCGCAGCCGGATTTCAATGATTCGCAGTGGCGGGTGATAACAACCGAAAAGCCCTGGAGTGAGCAAGGCATCAGCCACATACAAGGTTTCTTCTGGTACCGGCTGCGGGTCAAGCTGCCATCGAATCACGAGCCTCTGAATCTCTTCTTCAACTACTCAGGGATCGCCTACGAAGTCTACGCGAACGGCAAATCCATCGGACAGTACGGAGCGTTTCCGCCCCATCGGAAGACCTTCCGCGCGCTGCCTCGTAAGTTCGCCATTCCGACCGGTGCGGTTCGCGGGGATTCCCTGACAATTGCCGTGCGCTTTTGGTTGTGGCCGCGTATTGCCGACCTTAAGGCAGGCGTGTGGGGAGGCATTACAGGAGACCGCGGCCTGGTGCTTGGAACCAAGCGTTCGATTGATGATGAGTACGGCGTGTGGCAAAGCCACGTTCTTTACGGATGGCTGCCCGACTTCAGCGTGCGAGTTCTCGCCGTGTTCTTAGCTATCGGACTGCTGGTTCTGTACCGCCTTCAGCCCGGCCACAATGAGTATCTCTGGATCGCCTGCTACTTCGTGGCAATGACGGCCGAGACAATCGCTGAAGATATCGAAACAATTCATCCTTTAACCCTGCAAGTCGGCGATACCGCCAATCTCGTGCTCACCAACGTGGCTCAGTTCTTTATGCTGCAGTTCGTTTTTTCCTTTTTGCGCTTACGAATGCCGAGCCTCATCCGGGTGTACCAGGTTTCGCTGTTACTGCAAGTTGTGGGCCTGGAGTCGTTTTATAGAGGAGGATTTTCGAGTGCCGGTGTCAACATTTTGCTTTACACCTGGATGGTCCCATATTTCTTAGTAGTCCCGTTGCTCGTCTTATGGAAATACATTCGAGGCTATAAGGAAGCCGGCCTGATTGCAATTCCTCTCTTTTTGGTTAATGTGAGCGACATTTTAGCTGCCTTTCGGTGGCTTTTCTATTACCTTGGCTGGCGTCGTTCGAGCGCGGAATGGTTCTCAGAAATGTATGTCGGAGTGATACCGGTTTGGATTGGACAAATCGAGGGCTTGTTAGTGGTTTTGAGCATAGGCGCCCTGCTGATGTATCGCTTCCATCGAACCAGTCAGGAAGAAGCCCGCGCGGTTTCTGAATTGGAGGCGGCCGGGAGCGTGCAATCGCTAATGCTTCCGCAACAAGAGCAGAAAACGCCGGGCTTTATCGTTCAGAGCGCCTATATTCCAGCGCAGCAAGTGGGCGGTGATTTCTTTCAATTGTTTCCCGATGAAGACGGTTCTCTACTGGTGGTCATCGGCGATGTCAGCGGTAAAGGCGTGAAAGCCGCGATGCTTGTGAGTCTTATCGTGGGACTACTGCAAAAAACGGCCGGGCAGACAAGACAGCCCGTTCAGTTATTAGAGGACCTGAACCGCGAGCTTGTCAATCATATGCAGGGCCGGTTTGCTACTTGCTGCTGCGCTCTGCTGTCGGCGGATGGTCCAATGCTGATTGCGAATGCGGGACATCTCTCGCCTTACTGCAATGGGCGCGAGATCGAAGTGCTGGGCGGATTGCCTTTGGGCTTGTCGGCTGACGCGAGCTATGAGCAGGTTTGGGTCGATGTAGAGCCGGGCGCGCGGCTTGTGTTTCTCTCGGATGGAGTGGTCGAGGCGCGCAATAAATCCGGCGAACTGTATGGATTCGAAAGATCTCGGGTCATTAGCACACAACCGGCTTCCGAGATTGCGCGAACCGCGCAGACCTTCGGGCAGGAGGACGACATCACCCTGCTTGGCATTGAGCGTCAGGTGGCTTAGATCTTGTCGTACGCGCTTTGGACGCACGCGGCACTAGCGCAGAACCGAAGTGTCCGGAACCACGCGTCGTCGGCGGCTTCCGGTCGATAGCCGCGTTTGTTATTTGGGTTTGCAAACGCATGACCGGCGCCGGAGTAAATTTTTATATCGACTAATTTGTTAAGACTCTTCATCACCGTTTCGAATGCCCGGACATCGGCTTGAGGAATTCCCCGGTCGAGAGCGCCAAAATTGCCAAGCACTGGAGCGGTGATTTTCGCAATCTCGACAGGGTCCGTGGCCGGCGCGCCGTAATTCACAACGCAAGCGGCGAGCCGCGGCTCATAAATCGCGAGTTGGAGGGCGAGGCCGCCGCCCATTGACCATCCGACAGAGCTTATGCCCTTCGGATCGACATCGGGGCGAGCTGCCATAGAATCGAAAGCCGCCTTCAACTCGAGGATCGTTCGATTTTGCGGCATGCTCCTCTTCAGTTTGCGGGCTTCAGGGCGGTTGGCGGTGACTTTTCCCTCATAAAGATCCACGGCGAGCACAATAAACCCGTTCGCCGCTAAGCGGGTGGCTTGTTCTTTCACCCAGTCCGTCAGGCCCCACCACTCATGAATCGCGATGATCGCGCGATGACGGCCTGCACCGCCAGGTAATGCGAGATACCCGCCGATCTCCTTATCTCCGCTTTGAAAGAGTATCGTTTGTGCTTCCGGCCTTCCGTTTACAAGCGTTCCACATCCCGGCGGCCCGCACTGTATCGGCGCCTCATCCTGAAAGCTTGGTGAGCGCCGGCCCTTTGTGCATCGCGATGTGATCCGTTTTGTCGCTCTTGATCTGGTACTGCGGTTCATCTTTACTTGCGTGAACCTTGTAGCCTTTGAACTCGATTTCGGACGTTATCACTTTTGTGATCGTGCCGCTGACACGTCCAGCCTCCGAATTCCAACTGACGTGATCGCCCACCCTGAAATGCTTCGTCGCCATTGCCTCAAACCCAATGTAGCCTAAAAATCGCGACAAGCGTCACATCTTGGGTTTAAACCCGCAGTAGCAACCGAGTGAGGAGGAATTAAATGGCAGTAACCCCGGATATTACGGGCGGCGTAGATTGCGAAGAGTCGCGCATGCCCAAACTGAAGCCGTTCGAAGAGAGCGTGCAGAAGCTGGTCCATAAAGCTTTCGCGAGCGGGGGCTCGAAAGGGCAAAGCGTCAAGAATTTTTTGAATGGTACCTGGATTGGCGAGCCGCTCCATGTCATTCTGACCGATCTTCCTATCGGTGCTTGGACTGTCGCGCTGGTGTTCGATGCCATCGAATTGATGAACAACGATCGCCAGTTTGCCGTGGCCGCTGAAGCGTCAATCGGAATAGGGTTGGTGGGCGCGGCGGGGGCGGCCTTGACCGGCGTGACCGACTGGCAAGATGCGGACGCGCCGGCCCGCCGCCTGGGAATGATTCACGGCCTGCTGAATGTTGGCGCGACGGCGCTCTTCGCGGCTTCCCTCATTTTGCGCAAGAAAAAATCGCGGACGAGCGGGCGCATTTTCGCGGCGGCCGGATATGCCGTGATGACATACGCAGCCCATCTCGGCGGAAAGATGGTGTACGGCTACAGAGTGGGCGTGGACCGGACCGACGGCGAGGTGTTTCCTCAGGACTTCGTGCCCGTGATGCCGGAAGCAGGGCTAGCGGAGGCCAAGCCAACCCGCGCCGAACACGATGGCGTCCCCATTCTGCTAGTGCGCCGGGGGAGCCAAATATTTGCGCTTGCAGAGACATGCTCGCACTTCAGCGGACCGCTCTCGGAAGGTAAACTGGTCGGCGACAGTATTGTGTGTCCATGGCATGCGTCCAGATTCGCGCTGGAAGATGGCCGGGTGCTCGATGGGCCCGCCGTGCATCCGCAACCCTGCCTGGACGTACGCGTACGCAACGGACAAATAGAAATTCGTAAGCCGTTATGCGACGCTGCAAACGCAACATGATCTTTTCAAACAGCGTGACGTGATCTTTCCGGCACGGAACCCTGAGCGTCAGCGCGGGGACAAAGACGGGGCGGCGTACCGTAAAATCGAGCTTATAAGCCAGTCACAAGGAGCCACTTGCAAAATTAATCTTCGTGGGAAGACCATTGCAGACCTCGGCTTCGACGGTTTCGTCGTTCACGAGTATTCACCCGTGCGCGATCCTAAAACGGCCCTTCAACAGGCCATCGAAATCTTCGGATCAGGTGGGCTCATTGAGATTGCGCTCAGCCAGCCTCCTACACCACCGGACGTGCGGTTTTCCGCATCCGGCGGTTGAACGCAGCGGCTGGTTACCGCGCCGCAAGATCAGATGGCGCGAGGAAACCATAGCGGTGCAGTGTGGCCACTTTCAGGAGCGTTACTCCGCTTCCTCGCTACTGCGGCCTCTGCTGACTTCTGGGCGACTCTCATCACCGAGATCTTCCCAGGTAACGCGGCGAAGCCGTGTCAGCTTCGCTGCCAAGAACAGAATCTGTCCCCTCGTGCCGCCCGGCTCTACCTGATGCGTCTTGATGACCTTTGGACTTCGCTGTTGCCAGCCAGCTTGTCGCCCGCACCCGGCCTCAGCGCTCGGGAGGCAAACCGAAGGCTAGGCCGTACGGGGAGCCATTTTGGCAGGCCGAATCTTACGGCCACTGGGTTCGCGACGAGGAAGAATATGGGCGCATTGCGGCATACATCGAAAACAATCCTAGGAAGGCGGGCTTAGTCGAACGCGCAGAGGACTATCTCTGGCCGAGCGCAAACCCGCAAACGTCTCGACACGATTGTCGAGACGGCAGCCAGGAATGGCCGCGCCACAAACCGGTGCAGCTGGCAGCGGGAGCGTTTAAATTAAAAGCTAAGTTAGCGCTTATGCGGACAGCGGCTCTCCGCCCCGTGGTAAACTTCAATCTCCGATTCAGCTTTCCTCCCCCGCTGTACGGCCTCCAGGTAGGTTTAGGCTTAAGATGGAACGCGCTGTCCGGCTCATTAAGAAGAACAAGTTTTCGCGTCAGCTAATCAATGATGACGATATTGTCCGAGGTCTTTGGCCCACGGCGGTCGGCAAGGCGATTGCACGCCACACCGGTAAGATGACGATGGTCCGCAGCACGCTGGTCGTGGAAGTCGAAGATGCAATTTGGCAGAAACAACTCTTCTGTTTGAGCAGGCAAATTCTCGACCGCGTCCAGAAGCTGATGGGCAGTACCAGCATCCAGGAAATCGAGTTTCGAACCGGAGTTCCCCGTCGGCAACCGCAACGCGCGGAGTCTTTGCAGCCCTTAGGAAGGGAGACTCTTAAGAGTTCCGGCGATGGCGCGGCGGGCATTCAGGATGCTGTGTTAAAGAAGGTATATCGACTTTCCCGTAAGAGAGCAACTGCTTGAATCTCACAGAAAAAGAGGTCCGTTACGTCGCCGATCTGGCGAATCTGCGGCTCTCCGAAGAAGAAGTGCATCGCCTGTCCAACGATCTGGGCCAGATTCTTACTCACATCGAACAATTAAATGAACTCGACACCAAAGACGTCGCCCCGATGGCGCAGGTCTTGTTCGAAGAAGACGAGATCGCGCCGTTACGCGAGGACGTTCCTCGCACTCCGTTGAGTAATCAGGACGCGCTGGCTAATGCCCCCGTCAGCGGCGGCGGATATTTCAAGGTTCCGAAGGTCATCGAGCGATGAGTTTCAATGGCGAGGTTGAATCTCTAACAATTCCGTCCATTCGGGAGGGATTGCTCAATAAGGCGTTCTCGGCCAAGGAGATTGCCGAAGCGGCGATTGCATTTGCCCAACGGGAAAATCCGGCCACCAAGGCCTATTTGACGTTTTCGCCCGAGCGCGCGCTAGAGGCTGCAGAGCGAGTGGACGCAAGCATCGCCAACGGCGGATACATCGGCTCGCTCGCAGGTGTGCCCGTGGGAATCAAAGACGTCCTTGTCACAAAAGGCGTACGAACGACTTGCGGGTCTAAGGTTCTGGAACACTACGTTCCTCCCTATAACGCCACCGCTGTCGATAAACTCGAATCCGCGGGCGCGCTGATTATCGGCAAGACGAATTGCGATGAGTTCGCGATGGGCTCATCGAACGAGAACTCGGCTTTCGGTCCGGTCCGCAATCCGAGGGCGCTTGATCGTGTGCCCGGCGGGTCGAGTGGTGGTTCGGCGGCGGCGGTCGCGCAAGGAACGGCTGTCGCGACGCTTGGATCGGATACTGGCGGATCGATCCGGCAACCGGCAAGTTTCTGCGGCATTGTGGGCGTCACTCCCACTTACGGACGCGTTTCACGCTATGGACTTGTCGCGTACGCGAGTTCGCTGGATCACGTCGGGCCATTTGCCCGCACGGTAGAAGATGCGGCGACTGTCCTCCGTGCGATGGCGGGACGAGACGAGCAGGATTCCACTTCAGCCTTTGCGCCGGTTGACGATTATCACGCTCTGATGAAGCGCCCGGTGGCTGGATTGAAGCTCGGCCTTCCGAAGGAGTACTTCGAAGGCCTGGGTTCTGACACCGGCGATCTGATTCACGCCGCGATTAAACAGCTGCAGGGTCTTGGCTGCGAGATTCGCGAAGTAAGCCTGCCGCATACCAAGTACGCGCTGTCGTGTTATTACATCATTGCGACGGCGGAGGCCAGTTCAAATTTAGCCCGGTATGATGGCGTCCGTTACTCGGAACGAGTGGCCGGCGATTCGCTTTCCGACATGTACCGCAACACGCGGGGAGCGGGTTTTGGCGTTGAAGTAAAGCGCCGGATCATGCTGGGGACTTACGTGTTGAGCGCCGGTTATTACGACGCTTACTATCTGAAAGCGCAAAAGGTCCGCGCCTTAATTGCGCGGGATTTCACGAATGTCTTCCAGGAAGTTGACGCTCTGATCGCCCCCGTGTCTCCCTTCCCGGCCTTTAAGATCGGTGAGAAAGTGAACGATCCGCTGGCGATGTACTTGTCCGACGTTTATACGTTGACCGGCGATTTGGCGGGCGTGCCTTGCATGAGTGTTCCCTGCGGAAATTCTCCCGAGGGACTGCCGGTCGGCCTCCAGATATTCACGAAGCATTTCGATGAAGCGACAATGTTCCGGGT
>JALYVD010000370.1 GCA_030853405.1 Acidobacteriota bacterium
ACCAAGGCCAATCGGGCATCGCTGAGCTTCTTGTGAATTTCTTCCAGATGCTGTTTGCTTTCGCCTACCGATTCGGTGTGGTGCAAAGCCGCTTCTACGTCGATGAGTGCTTGTACGGCATGTTGAACTTTTTCTCTTTGGTCGGCGGTCATACTCCCAGCCTAGCTTGTTATGAGGAACGATCTGCGGATTGCACCAACAATCAAGTTGCGTGAGCACCCGCGCACCGTTTGATGCTGTGCCTTTCTCCCGTGGTGGAAATCGACCGGTAACGAAGTGATGGTTCTCGCAACAATTTGACACGAACGTCGCTGGTACTGGGCGTTTTTTCGGAGTCGGTTCAAAGTTTTTGGACTCTACCCCTTTCGGATAGTTATAATGTTTTCGGACTAGGGACGGGGTCGCGACCGGGTAGTCGAACGACAAGCATTCTGTTCATCGGTAGATCCGGCTGCAATACATAAACTCGTTACCGGGTGAAATCGCAGCTTTTAAGAAATGGGAGCTTTTCCTTAATGAGAAAAAAACTTGTAGTCTCGGCGACGCTGCTATTGGCTGCGTCGCTTCCCTGGCAGGCAAACGCCACCACATTCGACTTCAGCTTCGCGGGCCCTGGGGTAAGTGGCACGGTCGAGTTGACTTATGGCGCAGCCACGGATGCGAAGTATCCTCAGGCCTTCGAGGTCACCGGTATTAGCGGTGTCTTCTCTGACTCGAATAGTGGCCTAAACATCGTCAATGCACCGATCGGTCAACTCGAGCCGATCAAGCACGACACGCCGGACTCCACCAACTTGCTGGCGCCGCACGATTTCAGCAGGTTTGCGGTAGCGGCGGGCACGGCCCACGGCTCTTTGTCCTATGACAACCTCTTCTATCCAGGCAGCTCGCCGCAAACTGCCTCCGACTACCCGCTGCATGGTGGATTCCTCGATATCTACGGACTGCTTTTCGATATCGGCGGCGGCAGAGTGGTCGACGTGTGGAGCAACGGTGACCTCAGTGGGACCGGCACCGGTTCCATCGATTACGGCGTAGCGGTTGCTACCCCCGCTGCGGCGTTGGATTATGTCGGTGGTGGCGTGTCGGTAAGTCCGGAGCCCAGCGCACTTGCCCTGCTTGGCAGCGGGCTGCTAGGGATGCTAGTCTGGCGGCGTGCTACCCGTCAAAGGTCGTTATAAGGGAAAGTCTCAACCGCCGGAAAGCCCGAGACGCGCTAATGACACTACGGTGGTACGCGGTCGGGCCCTTCTCTATGTGCTGAACGAGAAGGGCGCGCTAATTCTGGCTGGGGCGGCTCTGCCCCCCGTGCCTCTGCAAAATTTGCGGGCCGCGGCAGCGATGTTTCTACTCAGTGTCTGCCGCAAACTCCGGGAGTTAGCACTCTAGGCCAGAATGATTCTTGAAGCTTGGAGCGGAAATTCGCTTCAAGTCCATCCGGCACTTGAGTCGGGGCTCAGCTTGCTGCCGGAGACAGAAGGTCGATTGAGCGGAATTAGAAGAGCAAACATTGCTGCAAGCTGCGTAGGATCAGTTCGCGGGGCAGTTCGATGCCGATGAACACAAGCTTGCTCACCCGGGCTTCACCTTCCATCCAAGGTGTGCCCGTGTCGTGGCTCAACAACTGATGTACACCTTGCAGAACCACCTTCCGGTTCTCTCCATGAATGTTCAATATGCCCTTATAGCGCAGCAGCGTGGGGCCATAACTTCTGACTATGGCGTTCATAAGCTGGCCAAACCGGGCACCGTGAAACGGACGGTCGGATCGAAAGACGAAGCTCTGGATGTCGTCGTGATAATGGCGGTGACTTGCGTGGTGCTCTGGCAACGGTGTCTCTGCAAGCTCCATAACCAAATCGCTGTCGAGATTGAATCCACCCCACGTCAAACACCTTCGTGAGCTCGACCTCGCCGAAGGGCGTCAAGGATTGCGGCGCACGCGGGTTCATCTGCTGCAGGCGATGGCAAAGCACATCGATGTCGGCTTCGCTTACCAGGTCCGCCTTGCTGATGAAAATGTGATCCGCGAAGCCGACCTGGCGCCGCGCTTCCCGGTGTGTGTCTAATTGCTGCATGGCATGTTTGGCATCCACGAGCGTCAGGATTGCGTCCGGCCGGTAGCGCGTAGCGATCTGCTCATCCAGGAAGAACGTTGGGCCACCGGCCGGGATCGGCTAAGCCTGTTGTCTCGATCACGACCTGCTCAAAATCGAGCTCTCCAGAGTTTCTGCGTTCTGAAAGCTCCCACAATGTGGCACGCAGATCGTCGCGAATCGTGCAGCACACGCAGCCGTTAGTCATCTGGAGAATCAGCTCGGTGCCGCCCGAAACGATAATTTCGCTGTCGATGTTCTCTTCGCCGAACTCGTTTTCGATCACGGCGATCTTTCGTCCATGCGCTTCGGTCAGTACCCGGCGCAGCAGCGTGGATTTTCCCGACCCGAGGAAACCGGTCAGCACGGTAGCGGGAATCATCTTGGTCTGCCCGTCATCATCTGCGGATCAACCTAGAATTACGACTGTATAGCCGCCATACGTTGCGCCACCCTGCTTAGCGCTGACGGGGTAGACGTGAGCTTCGCCGGGATCAGGTGCATTGTCGCTGGTGCTGAACGCCACGTGCTGATCGTCGCCCTGCACGTGTTGCTGCGGCGCGCTGGCAGAACTGGGGAAGCCGCCGCCCACTGTAGTCGGTGGGGAAAGCACGGGCACGCCAGTAGGGGGCGCCATTGCTGGGAAAACTCCTCGTTTGCCCGTGTGCAGCTGCAGCCACGGTACGGCGTTGGGCACAACCCGTTCCACCGCCACTTGGGCGGGGGCTCCGTACAGCGGGCCTACCTTCAATAACAGCGGCTCGGCTAACGCAGGTGCGCCTTTTTTCACGATCATCGGCTTGATCTTATCCGGCGCTGATACGTGTATATTGCGCTGTGCTACTTGCCGATTGATGGAGGCGTCAAATTTCGGGTCCCCGGGCACATCGGACGTGTTGTCCCAGACCCTCACCAGCAGGCATTCATGGCCGCCGTTCACAAAGGTAGGCGTCCAGGGCTCGGGACACTTCACTACGTCATGCGATCGATCTTTGCCTTTCGCGCCCAGCGTGGTCCACGTCTGTGCGATTGGTTGCACGTTGTCGGCGATGATCAGCGATGGATTCACCCAGTAGAACTCGACTAACACCTCATGCGCTGGGCCGTGACCGAAATTCCAGATGTGGGCGTAAAGCGTATTGGGCTGGTTGGCCAGTGCAATCTGTCCGAGCTCGATGGGCCGGTCCGGGGCTAGCGCAGGCGTCACCCCAGCCAGAATGAAGATGTCCGGGCTCTCCCAGAATGGCGCACCTACCACGGGACGCGCGCCCAGGTCCCCCGCATTCGCCCGCATGAACAGGAAGGGCCAGTCCAACTGGCCCCGGGTTCCTATCCAGACGCCAGGAATGTCCGGAGCGTTGATGTCTCCAGGGGTTATCGGTCCTCCGTCGCCGAGTCTTCCCGTGCTGACACCCGGAGGTCGGGTCGGACGCCCAGGGTGACCGGGTCGCCCAGGGTGTCCCGGCCGACCCGGATGATCCTTTTCACAGTCGTCCCGGTCGTCATCCCTGTCATCATCGCGATCCCGGCTTCGCCGCTCCTCCTCATCGTGATCGAAATACCACGCGCGTTCCACGATCTTCGATGGCCGGGCCTCCTCGTAACGTTCAGACTTTCGTTCCCGATCTCGATCTCGTTCCGGCTCGCGTTTTCTTTCCGGGTGAGGCTGCTTGAGAGCTTGCGGTCCTTTCTGTTCCCAGGTCATGGCTTGCCTTTTCTTCCGGGGATTTCCAGCACCGCGCTGGGCTCGCCAGCGACAGGCAAATCACCCGCGTTCAGGCCGTCAACGTGCGGCACAGCCAAGTGGGGAGAGCGAGCGGGCACAGGTATCTTTGGAGGATCCTTGTACTGTAGTTCCAGCGGCGTCTTCCCTCCGTCCCAACCCTTCGCCGCCCTCGGCGGTACTACTGGATCCTTGTACTTCAAATGCAAAATCCCCTCGCTGGTGGAATCCTTTCGAATCCAGTCCCATGTAAGATAGGCAAACGCGCGATCGGAATCCAGATTGAACTGCGTGGAATATTTGGTGTCATTCACCAGCTGTCCGATCAGGTGAGCCGAAAAGGGAATCGGATCACCCAGAGGACTATTCTTTAACCGGTCCGGAACCAGATTCGCTTCGTTCAGCGTGTCGGTCTCCAATGGCGTTTGCGCCTTTTCATAAGCCGTTCGCGTTGCCGGATCGACGGGCGCGTCCAACCGGAAGAACACATCCGGCTTGGTCGACACCGGATATGGGCCCGCCCGCAGCGGCTTATATGGTTGGGTTAAGCGAGTCTTCGAAGTCGCGTTCGGATCGTATATTTCCGTGGGGGTTTGTTTCAGCGTGTCGCCAGACCCGTTCACCTGTAGGGGGCTCTCGTTGGGCCACGCCCACGGCCGATGGAACTCCCAATCGTCCACCTTTCCGTTTGTTTCCCATCGCAGCACCGGATAGTAGGGCGTGTTCGGGTCTGAGACCGAATGGTCGCTTCCGATCACGTTATCATGTTTGTCGAGGTTACCCAGCGGATCGAATGCCGCCGCCAGAGCCGTGCGGAACGTGGCGTCCACCGTACCGCCCAGCGTCACAAGGTCATCATCGATCTCGTCGGGAAGCCGGAGTTCGCCATCCGAAAAGCGCTGTTCGGCGTGCGGCGTGATAAATCCGGTATGCGCCAGAACCTCGTGGGTGGTCATCGCTACATTCCACACCAGCATCGCCACCTCATACAGACCCAGGCGCAGGAGGTACGTAGCCGGGCTGGCTGCCAGCTTGATCAGGTCTTCTACCAGCTTTATGGCCGCATCGATGCTCTTGATGGCCTGCTCGATCAAAGCCAGGAACAAGCCGCAGACATCATCCACCGGGTTGGAAAGATCGATCCCGCTCAAATCCGGAGGCTGCAGCAGGTTTTCAACATCCGATGGCGGCGGGAAGATGAAAACCGAAGGTTTGCGCGGCTTCTCCAGCTCCCATGTTCCGTTGAACGAGAACTTGTAGAAGGTGATCATGATGCGGTAGATCGTCTGCATTGCCACGGTGGCGGGAAGCCCACCGGTACTGCGATGGGCGGTTTCGGCGCAATGTCCTGCAGCAGTTCGGGAAACGGCCGGTCGGGACCGCTGCCCGTGACTGCCTCGATGATTTTCGTAAGGAGCCCCGAATCGATTGTCGATTGAAAGACGTCCCCTTGAAAAATCTGCGGATGATCAGCCGGATCCGGGAAGGTATCGATGAGGGCCTGGACAATAGAGTTGGCCATCCATTCGGGCATCTCGCCGTCCACGTCCAAAGCTTTCTTGCGGGCTGCGGGATCGTCCGGCAGCGGATCGGGACGCTGTTCGCCGTGTAGTTTATCCGGCGTCATCTGCACCGCAAACCATAGCGCTGACATAGAGGCGTCCGGATAGGCGTCCGTGTGTCCCCATGGATCGGGCTTGAGCGCGCCTCCGGGTTTGGTCTCCCGATAGTTCCAGGCGTCAATGTGGTTTTCGATCAGGTGATGGCGCTGAGGATGATTACGGAAGGGACCGCCGCATTGCTCATTGACGAAGGAGTGCGCAATAGTGTCCGTGCCCAGGTGCGTAATGTAGCCGAGCGTGAAAGCGAGAAACTGGTCGGCCTGCTCCTGCTTTCCGGCGTTCTGCAGTTCCTCTACCTGCTTGACCAAACACTGGCATAACGACGACGGCCGCCGATAGTGCGAGATGTCGCTCCATAGGAACAGCTTCTCGTCAAATCCTTCTGCACGCAGGTATCGAAGCCGGTGAAGATGCCTTTATAGGTGAGCAGCTCCTCTTCGGCGATGGTTTTGAAGGCAACCTTGAGCTCGTTAATGACTGCGCTGAACTCGCTGAGCAGGCCGCCGGTGACGGCGTCGCCCAGGTTCGAGATATCGGACACGATTGGGC
>JALYVD010000206.1 GCA_030853405.1 Acidobacteriota bacterium
CGCGATTCGAGCGCAGGATCAGCCCGCAGCAAACGAACAGATTCTGCTTTCAATCAATTATCGGAGGGCTTTGCTTTGAACCACCTCACCGGGCACTCAACTCAAAAGTTGTTTTGGACAAGAGTGATTAGTATCAGGCTGTACTGTTGCTCCGCGACCTTGGAAAGGGCCTCCTCCCCGTCCGCGGCAAAGTCCATATCGCAATTCAATTCGCGCAAGTGTACGCCCAGCAGAAAGCGAGTGTCCTCGAAATCGTCCACGATCAAAATTTTTGGCTTGGCATCCGCGAGAGGAGATGAGTGCTCGTACAAGTTGTCGAACGGGCTCAATTTATCCAGTGCCGCACCGAGGATTTCAGGCCGGTTTTCCACTTGAGACAACGCCTTCAATTCGGCATTCTTCTTACGCAATTCACGTTCGAGAACTTTGCGTGGCGTGACATCCTGAGCTACGTGAAGAAGACCGACAATCTGGCCCGCGGCATTCTTCAACGGAGTGACGGAGAGCTGCACATCGAGGGACATTAGATCTTTACGGACATAGGAGGTCTCTTGCTCCAACGGGATGTCGCGAAGGGCAGACTCGCGCGCCGTCTGAATAGCTCTGGGCATCGCTAATGAATTGCCGATCTTAGATCCGGGATTGAACAGCATGGCGAGATTCTTGCCCATCACTTCGGCAGCCCGATAGCCGAGGAGTTTTTCCGAACCGGCGTTGAAGACGGTGATTCGCCCGTCCTTGTCTTCGGCCAAAATGGAAACCTCACTAGCCGCTCGAAGCACAGCTTGCAGACGCGAGCTGACGTCGCTGATTTCAGCCTGCCTCTCGTTTAGCAACCGGCTCGTGTGCGCCAGACCGAGCCCCAGCTTTCCAAGCTCATCCTGAGATTTGTCGGTCGGGATAACGGTCATGCCGTGGCCAACGACTCCGACGCCGTCAAGCAAGTCCGAGACGCGCCGCGTGATGCTTCGCGAGAGGACTCTGGCTGCGGTGAGGGCAGTGACGAGGCCCAACAGGAGCGCCGCCAAAATTACGATCTCGGATGTGCGCTGAGAACGCCTCAAATTATCCGCGCGCTTCTCAAGAAGCCGGGATTCCTGAGTCTCAATAGTCTGGATCAATCCGAGTAGCTGGTTCATCAATACAGATGTCTCAACGGTTTTTCCGGTGAAAGCCACAGAGAGAAGTTGCGAGACCCCATTGGAGAGATCTGTCATTCGTTTCCGTTGTAATGTATCGCCCTAGCTCAATATTTGAAGTTCAACCACGGTACGCTCTGCGTCCGCAAGGCTCTGCTGGGCATGAAGCTGGTCTGGCGATTGTCCTAGAGCGGCATAGGCTTTCAGTTCGGTATCCGACGCTAAGAGCGCCTGCTGGAGCGCGTTCAACGAGGCGCGGGCAGTCGCCGTGGCCGCGACGAATTGTTGAGCCTGGCGCTCCGTTATCAGCGACCAGTAGCCGAATCCACTGGCGATCACTAAGGCGAGCATCGGAAGAGACACAACGGCGGTGCACTTGACTCGAATAGGCAGGTCAGCCCAATTGAACCGGGAAACAGGCATCTAGACGATAGTGCCGAAAGATTCTGAGACGCAGCACCGGAAAAGTCCGAGGAGTGTCGAGGAACTTCCGATTCCAGCTATACGATGCGGCGAAACGCCTGACTGCCAGCGAGGTCTTACGTTTTTGACTCCGCTTCCGTCCGCTTGACTTAGGATGCCTGAACAGGATACCTCCGCGCAAAATGTTCCGCCGGGCGTGAACCCGTGGCTGATTGCCCTCGCGGTCGTGCTGCCCGCCTTCATGGAAGTAATTGATACTTCAATTGCGTCCGTGTGTGTTCCGTATATGGCGGGCAGCCTTTCCGCCTCGAACGACGAGGCCACTTGGGTTCTAACCTTCTATCTGCTCTCGAACGCCGTGGTTCTTCCCGCGAGTGGGTGGTTTTCGTTACGTTTCGGACGGAAGCGATTCTTGATGATCTCGATCGTCATCTTCACGATCGCATCTTTCTTTTGTGGCGCAGCCAATAGTTTGCTAGTCATTCTTATCGCCCGCCTGGTACAGGGTGCAGGCGGCGGGGCGCTGCAGCCAATCTCTCAAGCCATTCTGACGGAGAGTTTCCCGCCAGAAAAGCGGGGCCTCGCGATGGGCATGTTCGGGTTGGGTGTTGTCGTTGCCCCGATACTTGGTCCGACCCTAGGCGGCTATTTGACGGACAGCCACTCCTGGCGATGGGCTTTCTACATCAACATTCCCTTTGGCGCGCTGGCGCTGTTTCTGATTTCACGTTACGTCAAGGATCCGCCCTACATCAAGAACGCGAAGCCGGGGAGACTCGACGCGATCGGCTTTGGGCTGCTGGCGGTCGGCCTCGGTTGCCTCCAACTCATTCTCGACCGAGGACAGCAGGACGATTGGTTCGGGGCGATGTGGATTCGCTGGACCTTCGGCATCATGATCGCCACGCTCGTCACGTTTGTGATTACTCAACTCAAGCGCGAGAAGCCGCTGGTTGACCTCACTATTTTTAAAAACCGGAATTTTACGGTAGGCTGCGTGTTGATTTTCATGTTTGGAGCGGCGATCTATGGGGCCGTTACAATTCTTCCGCTTTTCTACCAGGAAATGATGGATTACTCGGCGCTGTGGGCCGGACTGGCCGTTTCTCCGCGCGGTATCGGATCGATTATCGCCATGCCTCTAGTGGGGATTCTGGTGTCGAAATTGGATACGCGCGTTCTGGTCTCCGCCGGCTTCACGGTATTTGGCATTTGCAGTCTGTTCTGGAGCATGATCACGCTGCAAATTTCACCCTGGTCGCTGACTTGGCCCATCGTCATAAGCGGTTTTGCGCTGGGCTTTGTATTCGTTCCGTTATCTACTTCGACCCTGGGCGATTTGCCCGCCGAAAGCGTTGGGAACGGGAGCGGTTTATATAACCTGATGCGTAACCTGGGAGGCAGCGTCGGCATTTCGATTGTGGAGACAATTCTGGCGCGTCATCAACAACTGCACCGAACAGAATTGTCGCAGCACCTTTCACCTACATCTCCGAATGTGCAGAACGCGCTGAAGCTTTTCGGCAACGTGTTTTCGGGTAGCGGAGCAGTGATGGCGAAGCAGCAGGCTATCGCACAGGTCGGGCAAGAACTCGGGAAACAGGCGCAACTTTGGTCCTACGTCGATGATTTTCGCTATATGGCGCTGGCCTGTTTCATCTGTGTTCCGGTTGTCTGGACCTTAAAGCGCGTGCGCGGGAAGGCAATGGCCGGGCACTGACGACGATTGGATTAGCCGCGAGACTGTTCGGCCCTTGTGAGCTTAATGTGGGGGAAGGAGTTGGGCTGGGATGGCGGCGGCGCGGCGCTCGATTTGTTCGGCTGTAAATTCGGTAGTGTCTCAGTTTGAATTTCGGGATTGGGTGGATCCAGGCCCTTCCGCTCTGTGGCTATACTCAACGAATCTTGGCGCCGCCTTCGTGCGCCGAAACACACGCTTAACTGTGGCCCGAGGAAAATAACGAATGTCGAATGAGGACGGCGCCAAGATAATTTACCGCAGGACGGCGGAATCAGCGGCCATGTTGGCAAACGTCAAACGAGCGATGGCGATCACCGCCGCGCTTAACCGTTTGACGTTCAACGATGCGGACGAAATTCGGGCCTTGTTCAGCGAACTCATCGGTAAAAAGGTAGACGACAGCTTTTTATTGATCCCGCCGTTCTATACTGCCGGCGGGGACGAAATCCGCGTCGGGCATAATGTATTCGTAAATCAGAACTGCACTTTCTATGACCTTGGCGGGCTCGACATCGCGGACGATGTGATGATCGGGCCGAACGTGAGCATCATCACGGCGGGCCATCCCCTTGAACCTGCGCAGCGCCGCGCTGCCACAATCGGAAAGCCCATCGTGATCGAGAGAAACGTCTGGATCGCAGCCGACGCAACGATTGTCGGCGGGGTGACGGTAGGCGAAAACTCGGTTGTGGCTGCGGGTTCGGTAGTCACCAAGGACGTTCCCCCGAATACTCTTGTCGGAGGAAATCCGGCGCGGGTCATTCGTTCGATTGGCGACGACTGAAGCTACATCCACAAGGGGTCGTGAGCGGAAATTCAAACTGAGACACTACCGTAAATTCGAAGCCAAATGGGGCGGGATCGAATTTCATTTTGTGCTACAGGCGGTGGATGAGTTTCATGGGCGGCGGTGATCAAGCGCTTTTGCATTGAATCTCTACGGTGGTGCTGGAGAGACGAGGGGCGAGTGTGTTTTCGTCGCGCTGATGGCGCAGGCGTTTCTGACCCGATTGCAACACCAGAAACGGTTGGTCGAGCTTCCACGTGAGGATTCTCTGGCGGGGCTTCAAAGGAGTCTTCACGTCGCTATCAAGTTGGTACGATTCGCCTGGTGAAATCCCCGGGCCTACTCGGCGGCGTCGGGTAACCGGCGTCCCTGCCATGACAAGCGGAAAACCGCTTGCCTTGCGCGTGCAGATCGAAAATGGGTCCGTACGTTTGCAGCAAATTACCGGGTCACAACGGTGAGCGATGTGCGAATGGTTCCGGGAAACTGACGGAAAACTGGGACAGTTCAGGCCGTCCCAGTTTCCGTAAAGCTAGAACTGGTTCCAGAGGAACTGGTTGTAAACTTCGTGATGGAATTGCACTTCCGGACTCTTCACGACCGTGCCTAACAATCGGGCGCAGCGGTCCGCCGACACTTGCTTCAGATCGGCATAGCGGCCCTTCACGTCCTCACCGAGCAGTTTCGTGATCCACTCCGCATTTCGGAAGTTACTCAGAGCGTCGTAGATGTTGTCGGGCAAATAGCGTTCCGCTTGGCGCAGATTCTCAATCTTGTCGCCCTCAATTCCAGTGCGGAAAATCGAGAGGAGCACCAGGTACGGGTTCGCGTCGGGTGCAACCGAGCGAACTTCCACGCGCGCACTCTTCTCATTGCCAATCGGAACGCGAATCATGGAACCGCGATCGACGGCGGAGGCCTTGATCTGGTTCGGGGCCTCGAAGTGCGGGTCGAGACGGCGGTACGCGTTAACGCTTGAATTTAGCAGCAGACAAATGTCGTTGCCATGCGTCAGGATGCGGTCGATGAAGTCCCAACCTTCCTTGCTCAGCTTTTCTTCACCCTTGGGATCCCAGAAAATGTTTGTGCCGTTCTTGCTGATGGACACGTTAGTGTGCATGCCACTGCCGTTCACGCCGACCACCGGCTTGGGCAGGAAGCTGGCTGTGTAGCCCATCTTGGTCGCGATCTGGCGGCAGATTAGTTTGTAAAGCTGAATCTGGTCCGCCGCCGCAACAACTTCTCCATAGCCGTAATTAATTTCAAACTGCGATGGCGCAACTTCCGGGTGATCCTTCTCGTTTTCGAAGCCCATCGCGCGCTGCACTTCAGCGCTCGTATCGATGAAAGCCCGCAGAGGATCGCCGGGTAGCGAGTGATAATAGCCGCCCGTGTTTACGTAATCGAATCGGCCTGTGTCGTGATATCGGCGTTCCGCGTCCTTGCCCTCAAAGAGAAAGCCTTCGATTTCATTCGCAGCGTTCAGCGTATATTGCTTGCTATCGAACTGCTGCTGCGCGTAGCCCTTCAGCACGCCGCGAATGTCGGCGGAGTAGGGCGAGCCATCCTTGTCGATGACTTCGCCAAAAACCAGGACCTTCCCCGTTCCGAAGACGTCAGACGGTCCCCAGTAAAAGGCGCTCCAATCGATTCCGAGGCGTAGATCGCTCTCACGCTGGGCCGTGAAGCCGCGTATGGATGATCCATCAAACGTCAGATTGTCCCAGCTCTTGACAAGAAAATTCTTGTCGTAGTCGAGCATATGAAGACGGCCTTCGAGATCGCTGAACAGCAGCGTTACGGCCTTGATCCGCTTCTCATCGGTCAGGTACTTGATACGTTCTTCCTGAATCTTATGGGCCGCGACGCGATTTTTCCGCTGCTCCTTAGCCTTTAGGTTCAGCTCCGCGAGCTCCGAATACGGCAACTCGAGACGATCATGTAGTTCGATAGACATTCAACTCCTTTGAGTTTGGCGCCGCCCACTTGAATACGGTGGAACACAACTGGCCGACTAAATCACAATTATGAACGAGACCCTCCTCTCGGCAAAGCTTTTGGCTCGATTTGCTTATGGATTGTTTTTATGGAGCCCTTCTCTTGAATTGATCGGCTGTGCCGATCGGCTCTCTTATAGAATCTTGACTGTGCGCGAGGTGAACGAAACCATGCAGCCAAACCGGCGGCATTTTCTTATGGCGAGCGGACTGACCGCTCTGTCGGCGACCAGAGTTCTTGGAGCGAACGACGTGCTCCGGATCGGGGCGATCGGCTTAGGCGGCCGGATGCAGTCTTTACTGGGAGCAGCCGATCAGGCCGGCGGCAGTCGGATTGTCGCGGGATGCGACGTCTACGAACCGCGGCGCGATGCGATTCGCGCCCGCACCAACGAGACCGCCAGCACCCACCTCGACTACCATGAACTTCTGGACAAAAAGGAAGTGGACGCGGTGATCATCGCCGCGCCCGATCACTGGCACGTGCGCATGGCATCCGACGCGATCGCGGCAGGCAAAGACGTCTACATGGAGAAGCCGGTGACCCACACGATCGAGGAAGGCGATGTCCTGATTCGGGCGGTGCGGGGATCGAATCGCATCGTGCAATGCGGAATGCAGCAGCGAAGCTGGGTACACTTCCGGAGCGCGGTCGAACTCATTCAGGGCGGCAACATAGGCCGCGTTACCCAGATCCGGACTTACTGGTATCAGAATTATCAAGGCCCTCCGCCGAAGCCGACCAATACCGAACTGCTCGATTGGAAGCGTTGGCTCGGGTCCGCGCCCGAACAGCCCTTTAGCGAAGATAAATTTCACGTCTGGCGCTGGTTCTGGGATTTTGGCGGCGGCGCCATGACCGATCTTTTCACGCACTGGGTTGACGTCGCACAGTGGGCCATGAAGTCCGATGCCCCACTGCTGGCCCAAACGATGGGAGACAAGTACGTTTTTGAAAATTATCAGTGCCCCGATACGATTCAGGCCTCGTTTCGCTATCCCGGTTTCGAGGTTGGCTACGAGGGAACGATGGTGTCATCGATCGACGATGGAGGCCTGGAGTTCAGAGGGACCGAGGCAACCTTGAAGATCACCCGAAGCGGATTCGGCGTCTACCGCGAGGGTTCGCACATCGAAAATCCCGTCTTGACCGAGCGAAGCGTTGAGGACGGCACCGTAACTCACATGCGCAACTTCTTCGAATGCGTGCGCGACCGGAAGCAGCCCAATGCGCCCGTCGAGACCGGAGTATCGGCGGCGCGAGCAGGGCATATCGGGAATCTCGCTTTCCGCCGAGGCGAAAAAGTATCCTGGCCTCCACAGGGCGGAACCGTAAGCGCAAGACCACAACGAACTCATGAGTGAAATATCAGAACGGCCATTTGGAACGCTGGCTTCGGGCGAGGAAATTAGTCTCTACACATTCCGGAATGCAAACGGGCTCGAAGCCGGGGTGATCAATTACGGCGGACGGCTGGTCAGTCTCAAAACTCCCGATCGGTCTGGTCATTGGGAAGACATTGTTCTCGGGTTTGACGACCTGGGCGGATATTGCGCCAAGAATCCATACTTCGGTGCTCTTGTCGGCCGGTACGCAAACCGGATCGCGAACGGGGAATTCAGCTTGGACGGCCAAACTTACAGACTCGTAAAGAATAACGGCGCGAACTCACTTCATGGCGGCACTGCCGGATTCGACAAGGTTGTTTGGAACGCCCGCCGCACTGCGGTTGACGGCGCTCCGGCGTTGGAACTGACATATGTGAGCGCCGATGGCGAGGAGGGCTATCCCGGTACTCTGACGGTCCGTGTTGTTTACACCCTCAACGACCAAAACGAGCTTCGCATCGATTATCATGCGACGACTGACAAGAAAACGGTCTTAAACCTGACCAACCACTCCTATTTCGATCTGTCGGGGCAGGGGAAAGCGAACGTTCTGGACCACATTGTCACCATCCATGCGGATCGTTTTACTCCTATCAACGAGAACCTGATTCCGACTGGGGAGCTTCAGGATGTCGAAAACACGCCATTCGATTTCAGAAATCCAATGCGTGTGGGCGATCGTATAGACCAGAAGAATGAACAGCTGAAGCTCGCACTTGGATACGACCACACCTATGTGCTGAACCCCGAGGGCGACAATCCGTTTTTGGCTGCGCGCGCGGTGCACCCAGGTTCGGGCCGCGTGCTCGAAGTGCTTACTACTCAACCCGGCGTTCAATTCTACACCGGCAATCACCTGGACGGAACCGTTAAAGGCAAGAACGGCGTCGTCTACGGGTTCCGGTCGGGCTTTTGCCTGGAAACTCAGCATTTCCCGGACAGCCCTCACCATCCAAACTTTCCGTCAACCGAACTCAGCCCCGGGCAAGTCTATCAAGCAACTACGATTTTCAGATTGTCCACCGAGACTTCGTAACAGTCCCTTCGCCACACGGTCGCGACCTGACTTCGTTTCTCAAGCAGGGACCATATAGGCCGGGATCTTACGTCTCGACACTTGCATTAGGGTTGCTCGCAAATATCTGATTGCCGCGACACCTTCTCGGCTGTCCACCTCAGGTTGCTGGAAGCCACCGGGCTGCGCGCGCGGAAATGCACTATTCTGATTTATGAGCCAAGACATCTACCCTTATGAGCGGGCTAAGCAAGCGCTGGCAGTTCATGACTTCGCCCTTGCCCTTTGTCTCGCTCAGCCTTATGCCGATAAGGGTGATCCTGCTGCGCAATGCGACCTAGGATTTTTGTATCAAATGGGACTGGTCAACGGGATTCAGGATTTTTGTCAGGCCCTCAATTGGTACACACGCGCTGCTGCCCAGGGTCATGCAATTGCATGGAGCAATATGGGTACTATTTATTCCACAGGCTCTTCCGGCACACCAATAGACTTAGCAAAAGCCCTCTCATGTTACGAGAAGGCGCACGAGCTAGGGTTTAGTGCGATGCCCCTGGAGGAGCTTCGCTCGAGGCTCGGTTAGCTGTCTGATTTCTGCCCGACTCGTTTCGAGGAAACTGTCAATTACCTTCTCAAGTATGGTTGTGCTTACATCCCCAGCTATGCGCCTGCCGCCCTCACCATCCAAACTTTCCGTCAACCGAACTCAGCCCCGGGCAAGTCTATCAAGCAACGACGATTTTCAGATTATCGACCGAGACTTCGTAACAGTCCGTTCGCGAGGCTTGTCTACTGGGCATGGACGAAAAAAAAGAGAAAAGCGCGACTCAACCGGACGCTGGCGCAGCTGCCAGTGAGCGCCCGGTCCCTTCGCAAGCTGAGGGCGACCTCGAAACCATTGAAGAGGACTTGGCCGAGAAAGAAAAGGCCAATTCTCGAGAGAAGTAACCCTTCCAAGCAAAGTTGCAGGCGAGTTTCGTTGAGGAGTGCTGTTGCGGTCCGGCGATTTGACATAATGGCCGTTCCGATTCCTAAAAATGAAACTCGTCACTCTGACCGTGTGCCTGGCATTGGGCACAATCGCTTACGGGCAGGATAATCCGCTGGCACAATTAATTGTCGCGGCGCGCCAAGGCCCCGCAACTCCCGGTTTGCAGGACCTTGTCACCAAGGCCTTATCGGCTAAGGGCGGCGTGGCCGTGTGGGGCCAGGATTACTTATTTGTGACACCATCCTCCTCCGCTGCCTCGGTCTCGATTGACGCGCAGCCTGCCCTACCCATGGCTCAGGTTGGCAGTTCGAATCTGTGGATGCGCCTGGTCAAGATGCGGGTGGGCGTGACTCACGCGTATGAGTTCTATGCAGGCGGAAAGTCGATCGCGAAGCGCAGCGATGTTCCGGGCTACAATCCCGATTCTTACCCAAAGCCCGGTGTCCCGCGCGGCAAGCTGAGCGAAAAGCACACGATTACCAGCAAAATCTACGACGGGATGAAGGCCGATTACTGGTACTACGCGTCGCCTGGTGTGGATCCCAATGTTCCAGCGCCTTTGATGGTTTGGCAAGATGGCCAGGGTCTCATTGCCGGCGATCTGTCGAAATTGCGGCTGTTTACCGTCACCGAAAACCTGGTCGCACAGAAACTGATCCCGCCCATGGTTCATGTGCTGATCGCTCCGGGTTTCGCTGCCGATGGCAAGCCGATGCGCTCCGTCGAATACGACACTGTAAGCGACCGCTACAACCGTTTTCTTCTCGACGAAGTTTTGCCTGAAGTGGAGAAGGCCTACAACCTACGTCCCGATGGCTACAGCCGCGGGATCGCCGGGGAGTCGTCGGGCGGCATCTGCTCTCTAAATTCCGCGTGGTTCAATCCCGAAAAATTTTCCCGCGTGCAGTCCGCCATCGGCAGCTATACCTCTATTCAGTGGCATCCAGAACAAAAGCTGGACGGCGGCAACATCTATCCCTACATGGTTCGAAAGATGCCCAAGCGAAATATCCGGATCTGGATGAGCGACGGGACGGACGATCTGGAGAACGCTCACGGTTCGTGGCCTTTGCAGAATATCCAACTGGCGAACTCGCTGAAGATGCGCGACTACGACTTCCATTTCCGCTTTGGGTTGGCGACTCACGATGCGGCGCAAGCGGCCATAGATCTACCCGAATCGCTGATGTGGCTATGGCGCGGCTACGATCCGAACAAGACGGCTGAAGAGTTCACGATTGACCCGGCCGAGAAGGAGAAGCCGTACTACCGGGTCACCATTTCTAACCGCGATTCGTGGTAGCGGGTTGGGCAGGGAAGCTAAGTTCTTGATCTTCGCTCGCAGAATCTTAAGGACTGGCCCAGTACCCAACTTTGGCGGCCACGTTCGCTTTCGGATCCTTTACCTTGACGGTGACGCGCCGGAATCTGCCGTCATAGGCGAGGTTGCTGGGAATGTAGGCAAGAACATATTCTTCGCGGCCATCGGCAAAGGCGCGGCGCATCCCTTTCAGCAGGTCATTGTTGTTTTCGAAAAAAGCACCGCCGGTTTGTTTCGCCAATTCCGCTAGAGCGTCCGCATTTTGGAAGGCAACTGCTACCTCCGTGTGCCGGACCTGCGGAGTTACCCCACGCGTGCTCGCGTCTTCGCCTGCACCGGGGATGGCCGAGGTAGTGTAGAGCCCGCGCGAATCAAGGGTGTAGAACCGAATGTTGTTGCGTACAGCTAATTTCAGCAGCTTGTCGATTTCGGGCTGCAAATCCCGAGGATTAAATCGAAGACTGAGGTCGTTTACGTCATAAGCGCGCAGAATCGCGGTGAATTCCTCCCCGGCAAAGCGATTGAACCCGTCCGAGATGAACAGAGCAGTCCGCTTGGTCGGCATACTGGCCATCACGCTTACCAGACCGGTAAGGTTTGCCAGAAAATTACCATCAAGAATGGCGGTACGTTCGGAAAAACTGAGCAGAGCCGAGCGGACTTGCGCTTTATAGCCGGGACAGCCCACGTTTGCCATATCCATTTGTTGCGTGTTGCACTGGCAGCCGCCACACCAGCGCCCCACCAGTTCAGCGAACGCCTGTGTGTCATGCGCCAGGTTCGCCGCCTCGCTGTCCAAAATCGTTTTCAACAGTTCTTTACTCGCGAGAGCGTTCAGGATCGTAAAAGGATCACGGGTGGAGTCAACCAGCACATGCAACTTCAACCCGAGTGCAAATAAGGCATACTGAGAATCCCCAGCCTCCTCGTGACTGAAGAATTCCTTAAGTGCCTTCCGCACCCTTGCGAAATTTTCGAATCTGGAGTTTAAAATATCGATGCAGATCAAATATGTTCTGACAGGAGAAGCGTTTGATGCCGCATTTTGGGTGTTCCTGGTTGGCGCAGCCGTGGCTCCGGCTTCTCCGCCCGCACTCGTCACCGATACTGGTGCATGGCTGAACGCGACAATTTTCTGAAGCACGCCGTCTTCATAAACGCTAAAATCGTTCGCGGTCAGATCAACAACATAACGTCCGCGCTTGTCCGTAACCACGACTGGCACAAGAACCTGCTTTACTTCAGCCTTGATCGTCGGGCCGCCCGGCGGCTGGACACTGGTCTGGGCTGAAATGGGCATCGGACCAACTAGGAAGCATGAGGCGAGCACCAATTCTACAAACCGTTTCATCCAATATCCGTAGCATTTCACATCTCGCTCGAAGAGCTAGTCGCTCCGTATACTGCCCGGTTGCTCCCCTGTACGCCTTCTCCTTGCCGCCGTGCGAAGGTAGCCGCCGGACAGTTCCAGGACAATGTCCTGGGTGCTATGATGCACCGGGTGGAACTCTCGGAAGACGCCATACGCGCGCAGGTCCAGAGAATCGTTGGCAGTGACCTGTTCCGGGCATCGGAGATTCAACGCCGGCTTTTCGTCTATTTGGCGAAGAAATCTCTGGATGGGGAAGCCGATCAGCTGAAAGAGTACACGGTCGGCGTCGAGGGGATAGGCAAATCGGAGTCATACGATCCGCGGCGCGACTCGACCGTCCGACTGCAGACCGGCAAGCTTCGGCAGAAGATGACCGAGTACTATCTCGCTGCAGGCCGGGCGGATCCTATTCAGATTGATTTTCCGAAGGGTATGCGAGCGGAAATTTGCGATGGGCGCATAGGTTTTCGGTGGCCCAACCTTATCATGGGACTGATCACGGGACTGGGATTTAGATCCCGGAGAGGGGTTGACTAAGGTTAATAACCGGTGTTAACCGTCCCGATTACCGGAAATCAGCGGGAATGCGGCTGCTGTGACGGGTTCACGGGCACATAGCCGTTCAACAATTGGCGGTTTCTGGGATTGCAGTTGATGTAATAGCCCGCGCCGGTTCTCGGATCGTAAACGGAGCTACCGCTGCGGCGGCCATTGCATGCGTGTTCGATCGCCCGCATGATCTCCGCCCGGTCTGCCCGACGAAAATAGGGCTTCGCGGGTTTCAGCCCGTCACGCTCAGGGTCCGCCTTCATTGGGAGGAAGCTGCGGAAATCGCTCCGCTTATCAGCGACTTCCCGCGTTTGCTGCGTGGAACACGCAGGCACCGTCGCGAGCAGAATCATCATGATTGAAATAACTGGTGATCTCATCGCCTTCCTTACAACCCATAGCTTAACCTGGGCTAAGTAACTGAAGAAATAGTCCCTTACTGTACATACCGGAAAATGACTGCTAGGGAATTTCTTTCATATAGTTTTTCCGTTTGCCCGGCACTGTGCTTTTGTCTTAAACGCAAAACGTTGGAGGAGCATCTCTTAATGCATCGTGGGCTACGGAACTTTCTCATCGCTACCGCTGGGCTTCTCGCCACTGTGGGCGCCGCAACGGCAACTACAATCACAAATACTAATTTTCAGTCGTGGAAAGCGACCCTGACGGGTTCGCCAACTGAAGCGGATTTCAGCGGAATCCAGTTTCACACCTATAACACTGCCGCCGGTATAAGTCTTTCAGCAATGGGCAACTCATCGGTGATGTTCAACTTCACCGGCCCGGATAACGGCGGATACAATCTCTCTGGCACGTCCTACAACGGCTTTACCAGCTTGGCGGGTTCAATCGACTCTGGCGCCGGTATCGGTGTGAGTCTGCCCTCGACCGGCGAAAATGCTTTCATTCTGGGGGTCGCCAGCACCTCAGGGACACCTTTGACTCTGACTCTCTCCGATGGCGAATTGTTCTCTCTATCGAGCGGGGCCTTCGGCGTTTCCATCTCCCACCCAGTTACCTCCTTCCTGTTGACAACAACGGCAGGATCACAGGCGATCATCGATGACTTCTGGTACGGAGCAAGCTCTCTCACGCAGGACCCGCCACAAGGATCGGGCAATCTTGGTGGTTCGTCCGACGCTCCGGAAGGTGCGACTCTCCTTCTGGTATCCGGAGGCTCGCTGATCCTGGTGGGCGCGCGCCGTAAGTTCCATCTCCGGCTAGAGGTCTAAATCTCCAACACTTTAACAAACCCTCCAAGGAATGCGGGACCGAGTCGCCGGTTCCGCATGATACTTTTAGAACTGATTCATGGCCTGGTTTACGCGACAAAAGCCATCGGTAGAAGGCGACCCGCTCCCGGATAGTGAGAAAAGCGTTCGCACTGAGGGACTCTGGCAGAAGTGCGATTCCTGCGGCCAGATCATTTGGCGAAAAGCGGTTGAAGACAACCAGCAAGTCTGTCCAAAGTGCTGCCACCATTTCCGGCTCGGTGCGATCGAGCGCCTGGCCCAGCTTTTCGATAATGGTGAGTACCAGTCGCACGACTCCGCGCTGCGTTCTTCCGATCCGCTCGACTTTGTAGATTCAAAACCCTATTCTCAACGTTTGGCCGATATGCAGCGGGCCACGAATCTGCCTGACGCTATTGTTGCCGCAAGTGGACTCCTGAACGGACGGCGCGTTCAGATTTGCGCTCTTGAACTCAAGTTCATAGGCGGCAGTATGGGCGCGGTCGTTGGCGAGAAGATTACCCGTTCCATCGAGCGTTGCCTCGCGGAGAAGACGCCGCTGATCGTTGTGTCGGCTTCGGGGGGCGCTCGTATGCAGGAAGGTGCGATCAGCCTGATGCAGCTGGCTAAAGTATCCGCAGCTCTGATGCGGTTGCATGAAGCCCGGCTTCCTTATATAAGCGTTTTGACCGATCCGACTACCGGTGGCGTAACGGCAAGTTTCGCGATGCTTGGCGATCTTAACATCGCCGAACCCGGCGCTTTGATAGGCTTCGCGGGGCCGCGCGTGATCGAGCAAACGATCCGGCAAAAGCTACCTGAGGGGTTCCAACGCAGCGAATTCCTGCTTGAGCATGGATTTCTCGACGCCGTCGTGCCACGGGCGGAAATGAAGAGCTATATTTCCAGCGCGCTTACCTTTTTTCTAACGTGATCCGGTTTCGGTTTCGGCGACGATAATCCGAGGGCGCATCGAGGCGGATGGAAGGTGTTAGCGAAGATAGTTAGTAGATGTTGCAACTTACCGGAGCCGGCAAGCGGTTCGGACATAAACTGCTTTTCGAAGACCTGAACTGGCTCATCACGCCCAAGGAGCGCGCCGGTCTGGTCGGTGGCAACGGAACGGGTAAATCTACCCTGCTCAAAGTCATTGGCGGCATCGAATCTCTCGACTACGGTTCCATCGCCGGAATGAAAGGAATCCGGCTCGGCTATCTGCCGCAGGACGGATTGCAGGTGAGCGGACGATCTGTCTTCGCCGAGTGCATGAGCGTGTTCGCGGATGTCAAGGATCTCGAACTGGAGCTTGAATCCCTCAGCGGGCGTATGAGCGAACTGGACCCCACGGGCGACGAATACCATCAGGTAACGGAACGTTTCGAAAAAGCTGATAGCGAATTCCGCGCGCGCGACGGCTATGCCATTGAGGCACAAGTGGGTGCAGTTCTCGCGGGGTTGGGGTTCCGAAAAGAAGACTGGCTTAGGCAGACCGAAGAGTTTTCGGGCGGCTGGCAGATGCGGCTCGCGCTCGCCAAGTTGTTGCTTGAGAAACCCAACGTGCTGTTGTTGGATGAGCCCACGAATCACCTGGATCTCGAAGCGCGCAACTGGCTGGAAGAATACTTAAAGAACTACGAGTTCGCGTACATCCTGATCTCTCACGACCGGTATTTTCTGGATGTCACGGTCGGCAAGATCGTCGAAATCTGGAACAAGAAAGTCCATTTCTACACTGGCGGCTATGAGAAATACCGCCAGCAGAAAGCAGAGCGCCTGGCGCAACTCGAAGCGGCTTACAAGAACCAGCGCGACAAAATCGAGCAACTTGAAGCCTTCATCAGCCGATTCCGCGCCCAAGCCACTAAAGCCAAACAGGTGCAGAGCCGGATTAAAGAATTGGAGCGCATCGAACGAATTGAACTACCGCCCCAAGAAAAGACAATACACTTCACGTTTCCGCAGCCAAAGCCGAGCGGCCGGATCGTCGCCGAGTTTAAGAACGTCGCGAAGAGCTATGGTCAGAAACAGGTTTTCAGCGGTGTCAATTTCACGATTGAGCGTGGCGACCGCATCGCGCTGGTTGGTGTAAACGGGGCGGGGAAGTCTACGCTCATCAAGCTGCTTGCCGGGACGGAAACACTCAGCGCGGGCGAGTATACACTCGGGCACAACGTCGAACCGGATTATTTTGCGCAGGATCAATACAAGGAATTGGATGTGAATGCCCGGGTCTTTGACGACCTTCGCGACGCCTCGCCGCGCTCCACTGAAACCGAGCTCCGCAATATACTCGGGTGCTTTCTCTTTAGTGAAGACGACGTGTTCAAGCGTATCGGCGTTCTATCGGGTGGCGAGAGAAACCGCTACGCGCTGGCCCGGATGCTTTTGCGTCCGTCGAATTTTCTGCTGCTTGACGAGCCGACGAATCACCTCGACATTCGCGCCAAAGATGTGCTGCTGGAATCGTTACAGGAGTTTACCGGTACGGTCGTCTTCGTTTCGCACGATCGCTACTTTCTAGAGAATCTTGCCAACCGGGTCTTCGAAGTTGGTGAAGGTGAAGTGCGCGTCTTCCCGGGCAACTATGCCGATTACACTTGGCGTAAGCAGGGCGGTCACGAACAGATTCCGACGCTGAAGGACGTGCTCATCGGGGCGCCCCCGGCTGAGCCGATTGTCATGCCGGGAGCGAGTGCGTCCGCGAGGCGAATCAATCCGATGCGGCTTAAGCAGATGCAGGATCAGGCGCAAGCGCTCGAAACGCGCATCGCGCAGCTTGAAGCGGAAGTCCAGGCGGCGGAACTGTCATTGTCCGATTTCGCGAGTCCAAACGAGGCGATGCGTCTTTCAAATTTGCTCGAATCGCAGCGCACCGAACTGGACCACGCCATGGCTGAGTGGGAAAGCGTTAGCGAACAGATCCAGGCAACGGCATAAACGCACGCTATCATCGACATGACATGGCCCAAACCCCCTGGGGCGATTTGCCCGTTAACGATGCGCACGTTCACTTCTTTTCTCATAATTTCTATAGTGGGTTGGCACGGCAGAAACGCGTGGCTAACGCCGAATCTCTCGCCATGCTGCTCGACTGGCAGATTCCCCCCGCCGACCCGCAATTTCTCACGCGCTCGTGGATTGAGGAACTCAACCGCAACTCCGTCAACCGGGCCTGTTTAATCGCCAGCGTTCACGGTGACGAAGCGAGCGTGGCCGCTGCTGTGGCTCTCCATCCCGGCCGTTTCTATGGCTACTTCATGCTCGACCCGCTGCAGCCGGACGCTCTTGCACGGGTCAAGGCTGCCGCTGCCAATCCGAACCTTCACTGCATGTGCCTGTTTCCGGCTATGCACACCTACTCCATCGCGGACGGCCGGCTCGTACCGCTCTTGGAAATCGCTTCCGACAGCGGGCTTGCCGTGTTTGTTCACTGCGGCGCGATCAGCGTCGGGGTCCGCAAGAAACTCGGGCTCCCTAGCCAGTTTGATATGCGCTATTCGAACCCGCTCGATTTGCATCCGGTGGCGCTCCACTTCCCGCAGATTCGCTTCATCGTTCCGCATTTCGGCGCGGGGCTGTTTCGCGAGGCGCTCATGTTGGCCGATATGTGTCCCAACGTATTCCTCGACACGTCAAGCAGTAATCGCTGGATGAACTATGAAGCCCTCACTCTGCGAACAGTTTTTGAGCGCGCTATTAATGTCCTTGGGGCGGAGCGGCTCCTGTTTGGAACCGACTCCAGTTTCTTTCCGCGCGGATGGAATAGCGCCATATTCGAGCAGCAGGTAAAAGCGCTATACGAAATTGGCCTCGACGCAACGCAGGTTCAGCAGATTTTAACGCTTAACCTGGAGCGCGTGTTAGGCAAGCGTGGAGCAGGGCAGTAGGACCCTCTCATCCTGGACGGTTGTCTGCCTGTTTCACCCGGATGAACAGCTTGTCCCACTTGTGATGCTGGCCCGAGGGTGCGGGGCGGCCTCCCGGGAAGGTCTTATTCAGTAGATAGGCGTCAGAGATCAGACCGGCTTCCATCCATCGCCAATTAGGGAGTCTTCCGCTGCTGGACCCGCCGACCTGATAGCCCAGGAGTTTGACGATTCCCTTGTGAATTCCGTAGTCGTGTGGCTCGACAATACGTTCCTTGTTCTTGTACAGGAGCCGCAGTAACCGCCGCTGTCCGATGGCGGTCCGGAGGAGTTCATCGAAACTTAGTTCGGGGCTTTGCACGTTTTCCTGCCCGAATAGGAGTCTTCTGAGGCGAAATTATCCCTACTCCTTCCTACTCTTTTGCTTATGACGCGATTTACTCCGTCCCGATTCCGTCAATCTAAGCTGCCGGTAATCCAAACTTCCAAATTGCACGCCGCCCAACTCACCTCGGCGGCTTCCTTCGAGGGCGCAGAGGCGTTTCCTCCCGAACGATGGCGAGACCTGAAGACTTTTGCACCCAACATTCTGATCGGGCCTGCTTCAGCGTTGCAACGGCTAACGGAGCGCATGGACCTGCTGACGCTAGAACTGACATCAGTTGACCACGCCGTCTTCGTCCTTACGGAGATCGGCGATAAGCCTCTTACGGATTTGACGCGGGTGGTACTCTGGCAGCACTTCGGAGTGCCGGTCTACGAGCTATATCTCGACTCACGGGGTGCATTGCTGGCCTCCGAATGTGAAGCGCAAGACGGCTGGCATGTGGAACCGGGCGCCCGGTTCTTTCTTCACAACCGGGAACTGATGGTGCAGTCGGCGCCGGGCGGACCCTTTCGGACCGGACTCGCCCGGTTTCTGGAAAGCGCACCGTGCGCGTGCGGCCGCTCCGGAATGCGCATTTTGGATCCGGAGGTTCACGCGGATGAAGAAGCGTTTCCGTTTCTGGCGGCTACGGCTTAATGGCGTGATGGTGCGTGGGCCCGGGGTCGAAGCGACCTATAATCGTTGTTTCGATGACAAGATCCGTCCAGACCACCGACTTCAATTTCACCCAACGCTCCCTGCCCACTGAAGTTGATACTCAGCGGCGTTCGAACAACTTTTACCTACTCCTATCTCTTATCGCAGTCGCAATTTTCGTGTTCGCCGGCGCCCTGATGCTTCCGCTTTTAGGTCTGCAAAGCGATGAGGTCATGTTCGTCCACGATCTTTGGCATCCGCGCGAGGCTTTTTACTCCGTCTCTTTTCAGCATTTCGTTATTCCTTCCATGGTGGCGTCGTACGCTGGCGAACTGAAATGCTGGCTTTACGCTCCCCTGCTTAGAATCGCGCCGTTCTCCGTGTGGGCAGTTCGGTTTCCGGTATTGATCCTCGCCGCCGCGACTATCCTGCTAACGGGAAGGCTCCTGCGTCAGATCCAGGGCCGCACAGCCGCCCTTATAGGGGTCGGGCTGCTTGCCACCGACGTCACCTTCTTAGTAACCGCAGTATTCGACTGGGGGCCGGTGGTGATTCAGAACCTGCTACTCGTGGCCGGAATCCTGCTGGTTCTGAAGTGGTACTGCGGGCGGCGCGATGTCGTGCTTTTCCTGGCAGGGCTGGTCTTCGGATTGAATCTTTGGAACAAAGCGCTGTTTCTCTGGAATCTGTCGGGTCTGGCGATCGCTCTCCTGTTGATCGCGCTGCCTGAAGTGATTCGAGCGTGGCGGTGGAAAGCCGCAGGGCTCTTTGTTTTGGGACTCTGTATTGGCGCGTTGCCGCTTATCCAATTCAATTTGGGCCACAGCGGAGCCACCCTTCAACAAAACAGCCATTTGACGCTGGCCGATGTTGGAAGCAAGGCCCACTATCTTCGTAGCGCACTCGACGGTCAGGAAGGGACGTTTGCTCTCGTCGATACGGCGCGTAAAGGCATCGATCACATTCCACGGGCTTTTGAGCGCCTGTCCTTGGCAGCCGCAAACGACGTGCGTCCAGGGCCTTCGCTGTGGCGAGTCGAAACCGGGCTGGTTTTGATTGTCGCCGGCCTCTTCGCGGCGGACAG
>JALYVD010000212.1 GCA_030853405.1 Acidobacteriota bacterium
GCTTCGGCCAGCCTGGAAAGCCGCCCGGATCGATCCTTTGGCAGCCCTGCGGGTCGAGTAGAGCAACTTTGAACACGGAAATCGGGAAATTGGATGAGCTACGGCCCGGATAGATCCGCCCTAACGGAGAAGGGTTTACATTCCACTCATCTTGTAGAAAGTGGCGCTGCCGAACCTGTGGAAACCAGGCCGGAATTCCTGCTTTACCTCTTCAGTTAGCTTGTGGCCGGCCCACGACTACACGGGCAACTGACTGGATCCCATCAAAAACTTATCCATGTGATGCGCAGCCTGACGGCCTTCGGCAATCGCCCAAACCACCAGTGATTGGCCGCGCCGTGCATCACCCGCTGAAAAGATTCCCGGAACCGATGTCATGTAGGTTTCATCCGCTTTCACGTTCCCTCGGCTGTCGAAAGCCAATGGCAACTGCTCCAGCAACCCGTTACGCACGGGACCGGAGAAACCAATTGCAATCAGCACCAGGTCGGCGTCCAGGTAAAACTCGCTGCCCGGCGCTCGTTCAAGCGCAGGTTTCGGACCTACGCGGACACAGTGCAGTTTCTTAACGTTTCCGTTTTCATCACCGCTGAAGTGAGTCGTTAGAACGCTCCACTCGCGAACACCGCCTTCTTCGTGCGCGGCTTCCATACGCAATTGAAGCGGCCAAAGCGGCCATGGGGTCGATTGGTGCCGTTCGGACGGAGGCATCGGATGAATCTGCAATTGGTGCACCGACGCGGCCTTCTGCCGGTGAGCGGTGCCCAGACAATCCGCCCCCGTGTCTCCGCCGCCAATGATGATCACGCGCTTGCCCATGGCCATAATCTCTTCCGCTGGATGGAAGCGGTCGCCCGTCACGCGCTTATTCTGCTGCACCAGATAATCCATCGCGAAATGGATGCCCTTCAATTCGCCGCCGGGAAGCTGCACGGCGCGAGGCTGCTCCGCTCCGACCGCGAGCAGAACCGCGTCAAAATCGTTCACAAGCTGTTGGCCGGTAATGTCGTGCCCTACGTTTACACCGGTCCGAAACTCTACGCCTTCCGCGGCCAGTTGCTCCAACCGGCGGTCGATGACGTACTTCTCCATTTTGAAATCCGGGATACCGTATCGCAGTAACCCGCCAACCCGATCGTGTTTATCGAAGACGACAACCGAATGCCCGGCACGCGTCAACTGCTGCGCCGCCGCCAACCCGGTCGGACCGGACCCGACGACGCCCACTCTTTTCCCGGTTCGCCGGCGCGGCAATTCCGGCTGCACCCAGCCTTCGGCAAAGCCCCGGTCGATGATGTTCTGTTCGACTACTTTAATTGTGACGGGATCATCGTTGATGCCCAGCACGCACGCCGCTTCACAGGGCGCGGGGCAGATTCTGCCCGTAAATTCCGGGAAGTTGTTCGTGGCGTGGAGTTCCCGCAATGCCTCGCGCCAGCGGCCCTTCCACACCAGATCGTTCCAGTCCGGAATTAAATTGTTGACCGGACAACCGGTATGACAGAACGGCACGCCACAGTCCATGCAGCGCGCCGCCTGGTCCTGCAGATTCGAGCTGGGGAAGTCCTGATAAACCTCAAACCAGTCGTTCACGCGCTCCAGCACAGGCCGGCGTGAAGGCGTTTCGCGTTCGTACTCGAGAAATCCCGTGATCTTCGCCATCGCGCTATCGCGCTCCCTCTAATACGGCGCCGACGCGCTCGCGCAACGCAGGCGCGGTGACGGGCTTCTTCTGCTCGCCCGCCCGTGGAACGCCAAGGACGCGCTTGTATTCATGCGGGAAGACCTTCACAAACCGCGGCAGCATCTGTGCCCAGTTCTCCAGAATTCGCGCGCCCAGCGGACTGCCTGTGTACGCCACGTGCTTCTGAATCAAACTCTGCAGCAGCAGAATGTCCTCGCGTTCGAAGAGCGGCTCCAGGTCCACACCAGCACGGTTACACCGCACGCGAACGAAGTCTCCCGCCGGGTCGTAAACGTAAGCGATACCTCCGCTCATACCCGCAGCGAAATTCCGCCCTGTCTTGCCCAGTACGACGACCGTTCCGTTCGTCATATATTCGCAGCCGTGGTCGCCAACGCCTTCGACAACCGTGGTCGCGCCAGAGTTTCGAACTGCGAACCGCTCTCCCGCAACGCCGCTGAAATAGGCTTCGCCACTGGTTGCTCCATAGAGAACCGTGTTGCCGATTACGATATTTTCCTCCGGTGGATAGGTCGCATCCTTCGGCGGAAACACCACGATCTTGCCTCCCGAAAGCCCCTTGCCGACATAGTCGTTCGCATCGCCCTCAAGCGTTAGCGAAACGCCCTTCGCCAGAAACGCGCCGAAGCTCTGCCCCGCGGAACCGTTGAACGAAATCTGGATCGTATCTTCGGGCAGCCCCTTCGATCCATGCTTGCGCGCTATCGCGCCACTCAGCATCGCGCCGACCGTCCGATGCACATTCCGGATCGGCATGTGAAATTCAGTAGGCTTGATGTTCTCAATCGAATCTTTGGCCTGGTCCATCAGGCTGTGATCCAGTACTTCGCTCAAGCCATGATCCTGTTTGATCAGGCATCGCCGTCCCACACGCCCCGGCACTTGCGGGTTGTGGAGAATGTTCGAAAAATCCAGACCGCGCGCTTTCCAATGGGTGATTGCGCCGCGGGCCTCGACCATATCGACACGCCCGATCATCTCGTTCATGGTGCGGAAGCCCATTTTGGCCATCCACTCGCGAACCTCTTCGGCAACGAAGAAGAAGTAGTTGATGACGTGCTCGGGCTCACCCTGAAACTTCTTACGCAGCTCCGGATTCTGCGTGGCAATGCCCACCGGACACGTATTCAGATGACACTTGCGCATCATGATGCATCCAATAGCAACAAGCGGCGCGGTTGAAAAGCCGAACTCCTCCGCGCCCAATAGCGCAGCAATCACAACATCGCGGCCCGTTTGCAGTTTTCCGTCTACCTGCACACGAATGCGGCTGCGAAGGTCGTTCATCACGAGCACCTGCTGGGTCTCGGCAAGTCCTAACTCCCATGGAGTCCCCGCATGCTTGATCGAGGTCAAAGGCGAAGCGCCCGTACCGCCGTCATATCCACTGATGAGAACCAAATCCGCGTGTGCCTTCGAGACACCAGCGGCGACGGTCCCGACGCCCACTTCCGAAACCAGCTTCACGGAAATCCGAGCCTGCGGATTGACGTTTTTGAGATCGAAGATCAATTGCGCCAGATCTTCAATCGAGTAGATATCGTGATGCGGAGGAGGGGAGATCAGCCCCACCCCGGCCACCGAATGCCGAACGCGCGCGATGGTTGCGTCCACCTTGTGGCCGGGCAGTTGACCACCTTCGCCGGGCTTCGCACCCTGCGCCACCTTGATCTGCAACTCGTCCGCGTTCACCAGGTAATTCGTCGTGACCCCGAAGCGCCCGGACGCGACCTGCTTGATCGCACTTCGCCTTGAGTCGCCGTTTGGAAGCAACGCAAATCGCGCTTCATCTTCCCCGCCCTCGCCCGTGTTAGAGCGTCCGCCAATCCGGTTCATCGCTATTGCGAGCGTTTCGTGAGCCTCGGCGCTAATGGAGCCAAAGGACATCGCGCCGGTCGCGAAGCGCTTCACAATTTCGCTCGCCGGCTCCACTTCTTCAATCGGTAGCGGGCGCGGAATCGTTCGCAGTTCCATCAAACCGCGCAACGTGCAAAGATGGGCGCTTTGTTCATCCACCAACTTGGTGAACTCGCGGAAAGTCTCGAAACTCTGTAGCCGCACCGAATGTTGCAGCTTGCTGACCGTGTCCGGATTCAGCAAGTGATACTCGCCTCTGGTGCGGAAATAATAATTGCCGCCCGTGGCAAGTTCCGTCTCCGTGTCGAAAACCGGGCGGAAAGCAAAACTGTGTTTCTCAACGGCTTCCCGCGCCAGTACGTCGAGGCCGACGCCTTCGATTTTCGAGGAAGTACCCGTAAAGTAAACGTCAACCAGTTCCTGGTTTAATCCAATCGCCTCGAAGACCTGTGCGCCGCGATAGCTTTGCAGGGTTGAAATCCCCATCTTCGAGAACACCTTCAGCAAGCCCTTGTTGACGGCCTTGATGTAGTTCTTAATGGCGGCTTCCGGAGTAATGTTGTTCGGCAGGTCGCCGTTCATTGCCAGATGCTCGATACTCTCAATCGCAAGGTAAGGATTGATCGCACTTGCGCCATATCCGATCAGCAGGCAATAGTGCATCACCTCGCGCGGCTCGCCCGATTCGATAATCAGCGCCACGCCGGTGCGAGTGCCTTCGCGAACCAGATGATTGTGGACCGCCGTTAAAGCCAACAGGCAAGGAATGGGAGCGAACTCTTCATCAATGCCGCGGTCGGACAAAATCAGCAGGGTGTAACCGGCTTTGATCGCAAGAGACGCCCGGCGGCAGAGGCCATCGAGCGCGCGTTTCAGCCCGGACTCGCCTTCAATCGCGCTAAATGTCGTGGGCAAGGTGGAGGCGAGCAAATCGCCTCGCGAGACCCGGCGCAGTTTTTCTAGATCCCGATTGGTCAGAATCGGATGCGGCATTTTGAGCGTGTGACAATGCGCCGGAGTTTCGGCCAGAATGTTGCGCTCGGTTCCGATATAGCTGGTCAAAGACATGACCAGGTCTTCACGGATCGGATCAATCGGCGGGTTTGTCACTTGCGCGAACATCTGCTTGAAGTAATTGAACAGTAGCTGCGGCCGGTCTGACAGGCAGGCAAGCGGGGTGTCGGTCCCCATCGATCCGATGGCCTCTTCTCCATTCGCGGCCATGGGGCTTACCAGCATCCGGAGGTCTTCATCGGTATACCCATAACAGCGCTGGCGCGCGATGATTGTGTCGTGATCGGAGCCTTGCACACGTGCCGGTTCAGGCAGAGAATCGAGCGTGATTTGATTCTGTTTCAGCCACTCGCCATAGGGCTGCCGTGAAGCAAGTTGGTGCTTGATCTCTTCGTCGGGCACAATGCGGCCTTGCTCTAAATCGACAAGCAGCATCCGGCCCGGTTGCAGCCGGCCTTTGTACTCAATCTCGCTGGGCTCAAACGGCAACACGCCGGCTTCCGACGCCATCACCAGCAGCCCGTCTTTGGTAACCAGATAACGCGCCGGGCGCAGGCCATTCCGGTCAAGAGTCGCGCCAATCATCCGGCCGTCCGTGAACGCCACCGCCGCCGGGCCATCCCAAGGTTCCATCAGCGAAGCGTGGTACTCGTAAAAGGCGCGCTTATCGGCGGGCATGGTCGTATCTGCATCCCAAGCCTCGGGAATTAACATTGCCATCACGTGCGGCAACGATCTTCCCGCCATCGTGAGCAGTTCAACTGCATTGTCGAGCGATGCAGAATCGCTTACACCCGGCTGAATGATCGGGAATAGCTTTTTGATGTCCGCAAACAGTGGAGATTCGAGCACCGATTGCCGCGCATTCATCCAGTTCACGTTGCCGCGAACGGTATTGATCTCGCCGTT
>JALYVD010000215.1 GCA_030853405.1 Acidobacteriota bacterium
TCGAAGTACGCCCGGTAATGGTGTTTTCTTAGCATTTCTGCAAGAGCGCCGGGCTTTCGTCCGGTGCTCTTCAGACTATTCATTCTCCAAGGAGTCATCATGAACACGACATCTTCCGCTGTTTCACCTTCCCCCCTGTTGAGCTCGCACGAGTTGTCGAGTGCCACACACTATCTGAATTCCACCCGCGACAGTCTTCTGGAACTCCTGAGCGGTCTGTCTGATCGCCAATGGCACTTTAAACCTGCAGATGATCGCTGGTCAATCGCCGAAATTCTCGAGCACATCGTCCTCATTGAGGCTAGCGTCCAGGCCATAATCGGCCAAATGCAAGATGCGCCTCTAAGCGAGCCAGACCGAATCAATTCTGAGATGGACGAAATCATACTTGCGCAGGTGCCCAAACGTTCTACCAAAGCTCAGGCGCCCCCTCAGGCCTGTCCGTCGCATCGATGGAGTCCCGCGGAAACTCTTGCGCGCTTCGTCGAAGGCCGAACCCGTACGCTCCAACTACTCGTCGATGCTCCCTTTCTTCGGGGGCGTGTGATACCGCATCCCATTCTAGGTCCTTGGGATGGCTACCAATGGATCTTAGCCGCAGCTGCTCACGGGGCCAGACATACTGACCAAATGCTTGAAGTGAAAGCCTGCCCAGGATTCCCTGAGGCACACGCCGCTTCCCCGGTCTCGCTAAACTGAGCCTTACGATGCGCTACATGCTGCTCATCTACAGCCGGGAAGACGAATCCGCCACGCCCGGGGAGATCCAAGAAGTCGCCACCGCTCACCGGGCCGTGATGGACGAAGCCGGGCGCCGTGGCATCTTCTGCGCGGCCGACCCGCTCGCACCCACGTCAACCGCCACCACTGTGCGCGTCGACGGCGCTAACGTCCTTCTCACTGACGGCCCGTTCGCTGAAACCAAAGAACAACTGGCCGGATATTACATCCTCGATTGCCAGGACCTCGACGAAGCGATCGAGTGGGCGGCAAAAATCCCTACTTCCTGCCAGGGTGCTGCCGGTTGTGTCGAGGTTCGGCCGATCCGCGGCGTCCACGAAGTCTAACCCAGTGGATGAGCTGCGCGACACCATAGAAGCCATCTTCCGCCGTGAGTCGGGGCGCATCATCGCCAGTCTTATCCGCGTTTCGCACTCGTTTGACCTTGCCGAAGAAGCTATGCAGGATGCCTTCGCCGCCGCGCTGGTCCATTGGGAGACGGAAGCCCTTCCCGATAACCCTTCCGCGTGGATCACCGCCACGGCGCAACGTAAACTCATCGACTATGCGCGGCGCGAACAAACCCGCCGTACGAAAAATGACCAACTCAAGTACGAGATCCACGCTAGCTACAACCCAGATCTTGAATCCGGAATGACCTGTTCATCTGAAGACGATCGTCTCAGGTTGATCTTTACCTGCTGCCACCCCGCTCTGAACAAGGAAGCGCAAATCGCTCTCACCCTGCGTACTCTCGGCGGCCTCACCACGCCCGAGATCGCTCGCGCATTTCTCGTGGCCGAAGCAACGCTCGCCCAGCGTCTCGTCCGCGCTCAACGCAAAATCCAGCAGGCCCGTATCCCGTACCAAATACCGCCCGCCCACGCGCTGCCCGAACGCCTCGGCGCAGTGCAAGCCGTCCTCTATCTCATCTTCAATGAAGGCTACGTTGCGAGCACTGGCGGTAATCTCCTCCGCCGCGAACTATGCACTGAAGCTATCCGCCTCACCCGCACTTTGTGTGAGCTCATGCCCGCCGCGCCCGAAAACCTGGGATTGCTTGCCCTGATGCTCCTCCACGATTCCCGGCGCGACACTCGCGTGTCCACCAATGGCGAATTAGTTCCGCTGGAAGAACAAGACCGCACGCTCTGGAATCAAGTCCAAATTACTGAAGGCCTGCAACTCGTCCCGCAAGCTCTGCGCCTTCGCGAAATCGGTCCCTATCAACTACAGGCGGCCATCGCCGCCCTGCATGCCGAAGCCAAAACCGCCGCCGACACCGATTGGAAACAGATCGCCGCGCTTTATCGGGAACTTGCCCGATTGCATCCATCCGCAACCGTCCGTCTGAATCACGCGGTGGCAATCGCAATGAGTGAAGGGCCGGATCAGGGACTCCTTCATCTCGACGCCATCGCTGCCTCTGGAGCCCTCGATCCTTATTACCTGTACCACGCTGCGCGCGCCGATTTGCTGCGTCGCTTGTCGCGCAAAGAGGAAGCCACCGCCGCCTATCGCATTGCCCTGTCACTCACCGCCAATGCCGTCGAGCGCCGTTACTTGCGCCGCCGAATCGCCGAACTTGCAGGCGCATCAATCGATCCGCCGCCCCTTTGAATCTGCAAACATGGGTACTTTGGCTTGATCCGACAGGCGAAGATCAGAGCCGCCGCGAGCGAGCTTCCGGCTTCTTCGCTCGTCAGACCATCCCGCAGTCCAGAACGCCGTTGTGTGGCGGATCCCCGATCCGCGGTCGGACGTCCACGTCCGGCTTGCGGGTTGGCACTCCCATACTGGTGACTCTCACCGCGATTGCAGATACGCCGCCAAAGCGCGGAACTGCTCGATATCGACGTGTCCCGCAACCATGCTCATTTCCGGTGCGTGCTGGCGGTCGCCAACCTTGAATTTCGCCATCTCGCGCAGAATATAACTGCCATTCTGCCCAGCCAGGCGAGGCACGGTAGATTTTCCTTCCGCCTGTACGCCGTGGCAAGTCTGACAAGCTGGCATACCCTGAGCCGGCATGCCCTTCAAATAAAGCAGCTTGCCCTCATCGACCAGGGCCGAATCCCCGTCGCGTCCGGTCTTAGGGGTCTGTATCGCATACCACGCGGTAGAACTCTTGATCTGTTCCGGGCTCATCGCATACGCGATGCCGATCATGTTGATGCGCGCTTCTCGCCTGCCCGGGTCACTTTGCTGAGAATGAGGCGCGATGATTTGGTACAACAGTTCGTCCACGTGGGGAGCCGCAGTAGCCCGGAACTCGGCGATTCTCCGCGCTGCGTATGCGGAATCAAGACCCGCCAGGCGCGGAAGGTAAGGCGGTTGTGCGTTTCCATCGACGCCATGACATCCAGAACAATTCCAAGTGATGATCCGCGGTGCATCCCAGCGTTTTTGCGCAAACGCCGTGGGCAACATCAAAACGGTGAGGCTTGTGACACCCGCACATGCGAAGAACTTGTGAAGTTTCATCCTGCGCCTCCGGCATCAGAAAGCAAAGAACACCGTCAGCCAAAGCGTGTTATTAGCGCTTGCCGTCCTGCCCAAGCCGTCGATATTATTCGCGAGTCCATTCAATTTCACAAAGCCTTTATACTGCAGCGTCGCCTGCAGGTTTTGAGTTATAAGGCGATCGGCCTCAAGTACATATCCGCTGGTGTTAGGCGAAGACGTAAGCTGTGCCCCAGAGGGAGACGTGACGGCATAAAGAGCCGTGTTGTTATTTCCGTTATTGGAAAAGTACGCCGCGTTGAAAACCCAATGATCGCGATAGCCGTAACTCCCGTTCAGGTTCAGCGACTTTAGATTGCCATTGGGCGTGGATGATCCACCTGCCGGGAAGCTCGCGTTCCAATGCTGATTTTCGTAAATGTAGCTGCCGCGCAGCGTGAGCTTGTGAACGTCGCCTGAATACTGATACTGCGAATCGAATCCGTAATCCGTGAAGGCGTCAGTCGGTCCGCTCGGCATTGTGCTGTCTGGATACACTCTGGACTCCATACCGAAAGTACCCACCATCACGGAATGCGGCCCGCTTTCTTTGGTCCAGTAAGCCCGCCAGTAGGGATTGTAGCCGTCGAGATAGTTCTTGCCTCCCGCCTGGAACGCCGTTCCAGCCGTCATCCACCGGAACAGATCGGCCCCTACACGATAGAAGGAAACCTCCGCGTACCACTCGCGGTTCCACAGCGCATACGCGCCTACACTTCCCGACTGCTCGCCCAAACTCTCGATCATTGGGCTTGCCGGTCCGCCGGCCGCCTGAGGCGAACCGTAGAAAGGATAAGCCCAGCTCGGCGTGGAATTCCATACGTCCTGTACCGATGGATTGTTGTTACTGTCGATCCCCAGCAAAAGTTCACCGCCCGCGGGATGAAAAAAGTGGACCGCCCGGATATCCACCGGTCCCGCTGTTCCCTTCCAGCCTGGGAATTGATTACCGATGTTGTACTCGTAGAAGACGCCCAGGAAATCGGTTAACTTAGTAGCAATTTCACCTGTAAAGGCATAAGCCTCGGCTGACCCATTCTGCGAGATGACGGGTTGCCCCAGCGAGTCGTTAGGCTGTGTAGCCCAGGTGACCCCGACTTGTCCAAACACTCCCGCCGGTACATAGTTAAGTCCTTCTTTATCGACAAGCCGCTTTCCTACCGTGTAGCCGGAGAGCTTGAAAAATCGTCCCCATGGCGTCAATTGGGGCCAGCTACCGCTGACATGACACGCCGCGCATTTTTGACCGGTTTGCCGGGCAAATGACGGCAATCCGTGGACTGCCGGGGAAACGCAAACGGCAAGAAACGAGATTGCCAGAGTTCGCACCAGCACTCGAAAAATATCTGGCCGATGGCGCCCGCGCATTGCTTGTGCTCCAGTCAATCTTCTTTGTCCTTAATTAAGTTCGCCGCCCGTTGGTGAGCCTCCTGGGCGTACTCGAACGCCTTCGTCGAATGTTCAAGCGCCTCTCTGGAGTGTTCGTGTCCGGTCTGGTGTTCCTGCTTGCCATGCTGTTCCATCGCTGCGCGGTGAGCATGTGCTGCTCTTTCATGGAACTCGGCGGCCAGTCGATGGGAATTTCTGGGCATCTAATAAACTCCTTGTGCGAATCTACGCGGCAGCTAACTCAACGGGCGCAACCATAAACTAACATAAAGCAAAATTGCTCAAGTTAGCCGTAAGAGTTCTGACCACAAGATGCGCGAATTGCCTTGTGCCTCGTCGGTGCGCTGCCGAACGAAACCAGATCAACCGCACGACCGGAGCCCGAGACGCCGATGCCAATAGCCCGGACCCCCGGCCGGCCAGTTCCCTGCCTGGTACCAGAGGAGTCCCAAGGAACGTGTATTCTCCACACGGGGCGGCATAAGGAAAAGCGAAATTGGCAAAAGGTCTGGACGGCGATAGACCAGGTTCTCGCCCAAGAGGGATAAGCCGTGTCTTGGATTCATCGAGCAACAAGAGCCCTCCTGTGATTTCTGCACTGGCGGCAGGCAGAAGAAGATCTCGATGAAGAAGTGCAAGCCTATTTCAAAATTTCTGTTGCGCGAAATAGAAAAAGGTCTCTCGCGTGAAGAAGCGCAACGCGCCATACGGATGCGCTTTGACGGCCCTGAGCAAGTGACGCACAAGGTCAGGCACTCCCGTACAGTCGCTTCCGCCGAGGCCGTATTCCAGGATCTGCTCTTCGCCTGGAGGAACTTGAAAAAAAGACTTGGTTACGCGCTCACTGCGATTGGCACACTCGCTCTTGGCATCGGGGCAAACACCGTCATTTCAGCGTTGTCAGCGGTATGCTCTTGCGTCCTCTGCCTTTCTCACATCCCGATCGTCTGGTTCAACTAAACGAATCCGATTCGATGAGCCGCAGGGGCCCAGTTTATTATTCCGATCTACAGGACTGGCGCAAACAGAGCCCTCGTTCGACGCCATCATCGCGGATGGAAATATCGATAAAGACATTGAGAGCGCAGGGGAGCCGAAACGGCTTCCGGCGGTGTGGTCGGAACGAGGCTTATTCCGCATGCTGGGCGTCGAGCCGCTCCTCGGACGAACATTCCGTGAAGACGATCCGCTCAATGTAGTTGTGTTAAGTGAGGGTCCCTGGAAAGGCCACTTCGGAAGCGACCCCTTCTGTGTCGGCGGAACGTGACTTTAGATGGCGAATATTAAAACGTAATCGGCGTCATGCCGGACGTGTTTCAGTTCCCTTACCGGAGTTCCCGCACTCAGTTGTGGATCCGCTGGGAGGCGCCTCCGCATAATCGCGACTATCGCCTCGACTTCGTGGCAGCGCGGTTGAAGATCGGGTGTCCGTGGCAACGGCAAAGCGGGAACTAGGAGTCAGGCTGGTAGGCTCCGGCTGATCCAGCAACTTCTGACCGAGAGCATCCTGGTGAGTACAGTTGGCGGCCTCGCCGGATTGCTTCTCGCGCTAAGCAGTTCGCGTGTTGTTCTGAACCTCGCGTCGACGCCTATTCCCCGCTCGTGGGAGATTGGCTTCGATTGGCGTGTCTTCTGCTTCCTTGCCGCTATCAGTGTTGGGGTTGGAGTCCTCTTCGGACTGGCCCCGGCGCTCTTCGCATCGCAAGTCGAAGTACAGGCTGATCTAAACGATACTCAGGGCAGCCACTCCGTTGGATATGGCTCTTCCAAATGGACGGGCCGCCGGCGGCGCGACAGTCTGGTCACCGCGGAGATCATGATGGCCTTCATATTATTCACCGGTGCGGCCCTTCTGTCGGAGGCGTTTCTCCGGCTGCAAAGCACTCCGGCTGGGCTGGTTGCGGATAAAGTCCTCACATTGCACGTGAGCGTGGCGTTGAGAGACTATCGCGCCGCTGGATCGTACGGCCGCTACCTTCGGCATTAGAAGAAAACATTGTGCGGTTTCCCGGCGTGCGCGCCGCAGGGTTCATTCAGTACTTGCCGCTCCAAAACTGGGGTTGGATGGGCGGCTTCTCAACCGTCGGGCGTCCTGGTGAATCCACATCCGAGGGACCTCGCGCCGAGCTTCGCTACCCCGCGCAAAATACAGCGGCAACGTCCGACGCTGGCGTTTCACTCGCGGTGAGCACATTCGGCGAGCCTGAAGTACTGGCCAAAGAAATTCGTGACGCTATTCATCAAGTCAATCCACACCAGGCACTGTTCGATGTCGAAACAATGGATAAGGTAATCGATGAATCCATTTCCGATCTGAATTTGTACCTGTGGCTAATTGGATTGTTTGCCTGTCTCGCCGTAAAGCTCGCAGTAGCGGGCATCTACGGAATGATCTCGTATACCGTGGCCGGGCGCACGCAGGAATTCGGCATTCGTTTGGCGCTTGGAGCTGCTCAATACAGAATCGTTTCACGAACTTGTCCACTCGGAGGATTCTATCTCTCATGAGAATCGCCAAAGCGAAGATGAACATCATCAGTTTTCAGATCCCGTTATGGGTCAAGATATCAACAAGTTTGCGGAAGGGATCCCGGACATAAAAACGGCGCACGCCCCAAGGCTCATCGGTTAATTTATATTCGATATCGAAACCGCCTTGTTTCATCTGTGTGTAAGCGGTATCCGCGTCATCCACTTCAATGGACAAATCAGGTACGGCGGTGCCCGATCGGCCCTCATTGGCAAAACTGATTTATACGCTCATTTGTGCATCAGAGCCGAAGGTCGCGATCCAGCCGTGATCCATTAGCGGCGCCAATCCTAAAATATCCTGATAGAACTTCTTTGCTGCAGCGATGTCCGGTAAAGCGATATCGGCGACGATGCGTCTAACTGTAACTTTCATTCCTGGTTCATTTAAACAAATCAAATAAGAATACGACAGATCCGTTGATGAGAATCGACAAAGCTTTTCTATACTGTTATTACTGGCCGAGGAGCTTCCCATTGCCGTTCATCCATAAATTTAAACAGCAGAAGGTGCTGCTCGGCGTCACTCTATCGCTTTGCACTCTTTTTGTCGGGATCATTCTCGGAACTCTTCTCAATACGGGAGTAAAGGCCAGCCGCCAGAACACGGTCATAGCGCCCGACGCCACGCCTCTGGTGGTGCCTGCGGCTGTTCCGATCAGCAATGAGTTCAGCAAGCTGGCGAAACGGCTGGAGCCCTCGGTTGTTTACATCGAGTCGGACTACCTGCCCAAAGCCGGTAAGCACAGCGCGAAGGACCAGGACAGCGAACAGGACCAAGCGCCGGGCACTCCAGATCCTTCCGATCTGTTTAAGCACTTTTTCGGAAAACCAGATCCGCGCTCGTTCCGCACCGAGGGATCTGGCACGGGTTTTATCGTCGATCGCAACGGCTACATCATCACGAATAATCATGTCATCGATAAAGCCGACCGGATCAAAGTAAAAGTCAGCGGCGAGGACGAAGAATACAGAGGCCGCGTTGTGGGAGTGGATTCCGAGACGGATGTCGCGGTGGTCAAGATCGATGCGAAGCGCGCTTTTACGCCTGTACAGATGGGGAACTCGGATAGCGTGTCGGTGGGCGACTGGGCCATCGCGATTGGTTCGCCGTTCGGCTTGCAAGCGACCGTAACGGCTGGCATTGTGAGCGCCACGGGTAGAGATCTCGGCTCGGGACAGTTCCAGCATTTTCTGCAGACCGACGCGGCCATAAATCCTGGCAACAGCGGCGGACCACTATTAAACATTCGCGGCGAGGTTATCGGCATCAACACGATGATTGCGACGAGAAGCGGTTCTTACGAAGGAATCGGATTTGCGCTGCCGTCGAATATGGCGGTGAAAGTCTATAACGACATCATTCGCGATGGACGCGTAGTGCGCGGTTCCATCGGCATTCAATGGTCGAAGAATGGAAGCCAGGCCGATACGCTCCAGGCATTCGGACTCGATCACGGCGTGCTGGTCGAGAATGTCGCGTCGAAAGGTCCAGCGGGAAAGGCCGGTATCAAAGCCGACGATATTATCCTCGGGTTGAACGATCATCCGGTGAAGGATGGCGACGAACTCGTCAACAGAGTTGCGGATTTGCCGGTCGGGTCTACCGCGCTGTTCACGGTAGACCGCAATGGCAAGCGGCTGGACTTTAAAGTCGGCATTGAGGAGCGGGCGGTCGTGTGGAAGGATGCACCGCAACTGGCTGAAGCTCGGCCTGAGATTCCCGTTCCGTCCAAGCCACCGGTCACACAGTCCGCCCAGGCGCGTTTTGGCATCACGATTATGAATCTTAAGGAGAAAGAACGGCAGGACCTCGGGATTGAAGACAAAACGGGAGTGAAAGTGGTGTCGGTGGATCCGGGTTCGTTTGCCGACGATATTGGCCTTGAGGAGAATGATGCGATCCTGTCGATTAACCGGCAGCCTGTTGCGACGCCCGATGATGTGATGCGGCTGCAGAAGAGCATCAAACCGGGTTCACCGGTGGCGCTGCATATCGTTCGTAGCGTTGGCACGGGCGGCAGACATACTCCGCCGAATCGGACGTATTTGTCCGGGCGGCTGCCGGAACAATAGACGACTCTTCGTAAAAGCATTTCTTCGCTTACCGCTGGTCGAAGAAGCAATCTCGGCGAAACAAGCGCATGCCGGCTATCATTCCTACGAGACCGATCGCAAATAATATTAGATCGATTTTAAGAATCGGGCCCCAAGAAATCGAACCACCGAACCTTCGCATTCCGATCGCGCACAGCCAGGCTAAGACAAGCGTCATAATCGAGCTAATCTGCTGCGCCGAACGCGCCACCGGTACACGAACTGAGATAGCAACGGCCAAGGACGCGATCAAGAATCCTCCCGCTATCGCACCGCCCTCAACACTGGCAAACAACGGCCAATGAAGTTCCCAGGATATTTGCCGTAAGAATTCTCGCGCCCAACGCCGCGGTCGAGATGAGAATCAACAAGCAGCACCGCGACACTGGAGCAAGACACCGCGAAACGAGTGGCGGTTTCCGGCTGTCTCTAGAACTTCTTTGCGAAATACCGTTATGGTGTCGTTCATAGCGGACCTTCCGAGGACGTTAAAGAAAGGAATGCCTCCTCCAACGTATTGCGGCGCGTGTGCAATTCTTCTACAACAACGCCGCGGCTTGCCAGTTCCGATCCCAGGGATTCCCGCAAGCTGGCCGAGCACACGAGCGTGGCTGCATTGTCCGCGCCACTGAAACGAAACGAGAGGATTATCCCTTCTTCCTGCATGCCGTTAGAGTACGCCCAGTCAGGTTGCAGCCCTTCACTTCAACCTGCAATTCAGCGTTGTCCTTTACCCATCCGGGCCGGTGCTCCTTCCGCTATAACCGTGCCATTCTTGATGACCGCGACCTTAGTACACGCGCGTTCGACGTGGGCCAGATCGTAATGACGCGTTCACTGCGTCGTTCCCACAAATCAAACCACTTGAGCAGTTCTTCAATTCGTGCATCCTTTCCACCTGCATTGTCATTTGGTGGAGACTCTGTAAATTCCCGAACCGTTTTGAGATCTGGCGGATATCAATGGCAGGACAGCTATTTATCATAGTCAAATCACGAGGAATTCCGATTGAAGGCTAGCCAATAAGCTTCGTAGCGGTTTTGGCGAAGTAAGTCAAAATGAAATCGGCTCCAGCGCGGCGAATGCTGGTGAGAGTTTCAATGATCGTCCGGTCGAGATCCAGCCAGCCGTTCTGCGCGGCTGCCATGATCATGCTGAATTCGCCGCTCACTTGATAAGCGCCTAAAGGAACGTCCAGGCGTTCGCGTGCCTGTCGAATGATATCCAGATAGGGCATGGCGGGCTTAACCATGATCATGTCCGCACCCTCCTCAAGGTCGAGCGCGATTTCACGCATCGCTTCGCGCGCATTCGCCGGGTCCATTTGATAGCTTCTACGATCGCCGAATTGTGGTGCGGATTCCGCTGCCTCGCGAAAGGGTCCATAGAACGCGGAAGAGTATTTCGCGGCATAGGACAGAATCGGCGTGTTTGAGTGGCCTGCGTTGTCGAGAGCCTCTCGAATTGCGGCGACCCGGCCGTCCATCATATCGCTCGGGGCCACGATATCGGCTCCGGCATTGGCGTGAGAGACCGACGTTTTCGCCAGCCATTCAAGGGTCTCGTCATTTGAAACGTGGCCTGAAACGTCGCCGTCTTTGATGAAGCCGCAGTGGCCGTGACTGGTGTACTCACAGTTGCAGACGTCGGTGACGACCAGCAGCTCGGGAACAGCCCGCTTTACGGCGCGAACAGCGGTCTGCGTAATTCCGTTTGGATCGTAAGCTCCTGAGGCGCATTCGTCCTTCACTTCCGGAATGCCGAACAAGATAATGCCACCGATGCCGAGAGAGCGGCACTCCTCCGCCTCGCGTACAAGATTATCGACGGAGAGTTGCGCGTTGCCCGGCATGGAAGCGATTTCTTTGCGAACGCCCTCACCGGGACAAACGAAAAGCGGCAGGATGAATTGCGATGGCGCGAGTTGCGTCTCGCGGACCAGCCGACGTATCGATTCCGAGGATCGCAACCGCCGCAAGCGTTGTATGGGAAAGGCCATGTCTGTCTTTTCAGTTTGGCAAACGCGTATTGCGCACAATGTTTGTATATGGAGCGCAAGGTTGCGAAACGCTGGTTTGTCGAGGGGATGGTGCAAGGGGTCGGGTTCCGCTATTTCGTCCAACGTAAGGCGTCCGCTCTGGGCGTTCGAGGCTGGGCGCGCAACCTGGATGACGGACGCGTTGAAGTTTATGCCGTGGGTGCTTCGAAACAGTTGAGCGATCTTGCGGCCGCCCTTCATGCGGGTCCGCGCATGGCGCAGGTTCGCAGTATAGAAGAGCTCGACGAGGATGCCGTCGAGGATCTGTCCGGGTTCAGCATACGGTAGGAAATCACGGAGAGGCAAATTAATGAGAGATGAGACCGCGGACCGCAATTTTCTCGGCGGCCAGAATATTTCAATCGGGATCGGCGCAACGCTGTCGGGGAAATATGCGGCCATTGGCAGAGAGATGGGGCAGGCGGCTACGCTGGCCATAGAAGAGGGCAATTTCGCGGGCGGGATTGCGGGCGCAACGCTGTCCGCATACGCTCTCGACGACGAGGGCAGCACAGAGGCGGGCGAGCACGTGGCGAGTCAATTCTGTGCACGAGAAGGGCTCTTGGGCGTGGTGAGGCTTCCGCTAAGTACCACAAGTGCGACCTCACAATGATCACCCCGATTGGGTCTAACCCGGCTCTTACCGAGCGCTCTCTGCCGAACGTTTTTCGTTTCACCAACCGCGATGACAACACAGCGCGGGCGATGGCGACGTACCTGTGGGAAAGACTCGGGAAGCGGCGCACAGCTATTTTCGGAAAGCCAGTATGCGTACGGAAAGAGTATGACGGCGTGCTTCGAGCGTGCATTCGTGGGGCTCGGGGGTGAAATTGCCGCACGGGATGAGGTGCAAGTGGGCGAGCGGGACTTCACGGCTCTCGCCGCTGAAATCCCTAGCCGGGCGGATGTACTTTTTTATGGGGGCGCGTTTGAAGGGGCATACCTGCTTCAGGCACTTCGAGGGGCTGCTCTGAAACAGCTGTTTGCCGCCGGCGATGGGTGCTGGGATGTGGAGAACTTTCTTCAGCCGGCAAAAGACCCCGCGACCGAAGGAGAAGGCGTGCTTGTCCTTTCAGCCAGTCCTCCCACGGAGAAGACGAATGCCACCAGGGATATCGCCCGGCCTTATACCGAGCGATATGGTCCGGTCATCAACTACGCCTTGAACTCATACGATTCGACTCGCACGTTGATTGCGGCCATTCAGCATGCTGCGGAGGGGAAGCACGGCCTGCCGAGTCGCGGCCCGCCCAACATCTAACCCAGAAGGCTAAAGACCGGCCAATTGCGCCGTCGCGTCGGCCACGACTCCGTTCAGATCGCCGATACACTGCTCCACATCCACCATCTGCTGCTGCGCGAGTTTCCAGTTTTTCATTTCAACGGCTTCGCGAATGCCGGGGAGCGTCTTCACCGCATATCCGGTGTAGAAACCTGGCGCGTAGATCTGATGCTTGTACCAAGGACGGTTCGGTAGTCCCTCAGGGCGCGTGAGGACCCGCTCCGATTGCAACAATTCGTTATTAAGTTGCTGCAGACGGCTCGGATCGAGCGCGGTTTTGTTGAGCGCCACTTCTAACAACGCGTCATAGTTCTGCCCCTCGTCCTTGAGAGCTTCGAGTTGTTTCCTCAAGCCGGAAAAATCCAACTTGCGGCCGCCGCTCTCGGCTTGTTTCTGGATTTCATCCGCATAGCCAGTTACGGTAGCGGCGAACCGGCCGAACTCAAAGGGAAGGATCGCGGCATCGGCGAGTCTCAGCAGTGCGGTGGCCGAATATTGTGAGAGTGCGCGGCCATCCGCTTCTGTTGTGTCGGAGAAGTGGGTGTACCAATAAATCGAATCGTAAACCGAATGGTAAATTCCGCTCTTAGTTTGCCCGCTGAAATCTTCATTCATGCTGGCAATGCCTAAATAATCTAAGAAGCCCTGGTAGTCGGAACCAGCGCCTAGCGCGCCGATGACAAACTTAGCTTCCTTCTTCGCCGGAGCGGGTTCGTCCGATGGCTCACCCGGCGGATGATGAAGCGCGTACTCGGCGAGGGTTGCGTTGGCGCCTGGCTGCTGAACGGAGTCGGCCACCTCCGATGCAAATTCCTCCAGCAAGTGGGAGCCGCTCACGTTCAGCCAACCTCGCGCGGTGTCATCTGAGTTTAGATACGCCACCGCTTTGCGCCGTAACTCATCCTGGTGCTTTTCGACCCATTCGGTGGAACCTAGAAGCCCGAACTCTTCTCCATCCCAAAAAGCGATCTTAACGGTACGTTTCGGTTTCCAGCCCTGTTTTTGGAGAGACGCGAGCGAACGTGCGGTCTCTAGCAGGGCGACCGCTCCCGAGGTCGGATCGTCCGCCCCATTGACCCAGGCGTCATGGTGATTCCCCGCGATCACCCACTCATTCGGCTCATCCGAACCCGGTATAGTTGCGATTACGTCGTAGAGGGGTTTACTGGTCCAGTCGTAATCGGTTTTCATGTGAACGCGCGCTGCGCCGGGGCCGGCATGATAGGTGAGGGGAAGCGCTCCACGCCAATCGCGCGGAACGAGCGGGCCGGTCAGTTGCTCCAGGATCGGTTGAGCGTCACCATACGAGAGGGGCAGGACCGGAATCTTCATGAGCGTCTTGGCTTCCGAAATCGGCAAACGCCGGGAGCCTTTCTCGGACGCCCAACCTGGCGAGAGAGGATCGCCGGGGTACAAGGTCATATCCATCACGCTGCCTCGCTGCACACCTTCCAACGGGCGCATTGGGCCTTTCGCATAGACATCGCCCTCGAAGTAGCCATCGTCCTGCGGATCTGAATAAATGAGACAGGCGATGGCTCCGTGTTCGGCCGCTATCTTCGGCTTAATGCCGCGCCAACTCTTGCCATAGCGGGTGATAACGATTTTGCCTCGGACGCTAATTCCCTGCTTCGACAGCCATTCGTAGTCTTCGGGTAGTCCGTAATTGGCGTAGACAACCTCACCGGTTACATCTCCGGAAGCGCCATAGGCATTGTAAGTCGGCAGCTGGTGGGGATCGCCGCTATTGGGATCTTGTGGAACGACGGGTTCTTTCAACTGCGCCACGAAATGCCTGGGGCCCAGAACTTCGACTACACGCACCGTCGGATAGGGCATGAGCGCCTCGAACTCTTCGATGTGAACGTCGAGTCCCCAATCCTTCAGCAAGCCGGAGATATACTCTGCCGTCGCCTTTGAACGCGGAGAGCCCGCGTTATGCGGCTGGCTCGCGATGAAGTTCATGTAGGTCTTGAGACGGGCCGCGTCGGGTATGGCTTGCACTTGCTGTTCCAGCTTCTGCTCGTCGGGAATATTCTTTGCCGAAAAGCCGCGGATGCTCGGCATTTGAGCGAACGCCGACACCGGGAGAGTAACCGAGAGTATCCATATCAGACCAGCCCTCAAGAAAAACATTAGTCTGATTATTTCAGCTTGGACGAGCGCTGTCTCGCAAATCGGCATATCCGGCGGCGCTCGCAGGGAAAGATTACCGCTCCAAGTCGATATTTCTGGCAGATCTGCTTCTTTGTCCATTCCGGTTTCGGTAAAGGGCCTTAGGCCGTCAGCACTTTAGCCAAGTTCTCGATTTTGCAACACGAGAGTGGCCTTACTCGTGCTTGTCATATGCCGGAGGAGATACATGCATCGAAGTTCTACATCTGTTCTGTGCGGAATCGTGCTGACAGGAGCATTCTTGCTGGGCGGTAATCTTCAAGCGCAAGACACCGACCAGCACAAGGCCGATAATACGGCCGTTAACAAGCGCGACCGCGACAAGACAGAGCAAACCGCCGATCAGGCGAAGAATAATCTCACCGATCGCGAGTTGATGCAACACATTCGGAGGGACGTCGTCAAGGACAAGTCACTCTCCACTTACGGGCATAACGTGAAGATTATCGCCGACCACGGCAAAGTCACTCTCAAAGGGCCGGTGCATTCGGACGACGAAAAGAATGCGATTGTGGCCCACGCAAAAAAATATACGGACGAGAACAATATTGACGACCAGTTAACCGTCAAAGAGGGCAAGTAACTCGTTTCGGCATCAGTTATAGATTAAGGAGATTTTCATGGCTGGAAAAAACACGGTTGTTTACGGTATTTACAAGACGCGCACCGAAGCTGAGGGCGCAGTTGACGAATTGCTCGCGCAGGGTTTCCGAAACGAGGATATTTCGGTTCTTTTGCAAGATAACGCGGGCACCAAGGACTTCGCTCACGAGAAAGAAACCAAAGCTCCGGAAGGAACAACGGCGGGCGTGGTGGCTGGCGGAGCTATAGGCGGAACGCTTGGACTGCTCGCGGGCATCGGAGCGTTGGCCATTCCAGGGATTGGACCTTTCATTGCCGCGGGTCCGATTATGGGCGCATTGGCGGGCATTGGCTCTGGCGGAGTTGTCGGCGGGATCATCGGCGCTCTGATCGGCATGGGCATTCCGGAATACGAAGCGAAGCGCTACGAAGGCCGGATTAAAGAAGGCGGCATTCTGCTGTCCGTTCATTGTGATAACAGCGACTGGGTTGGGCGCGCGAAAGATCTGCTGAAGCGGACGGGCGCCGATGACGTGTCATCGACAGGCGAAGCATCGGCGGATTATGCCTCAACCGACAAGCCGGTTAGCCGCGGTACGAGCACTTACTAAGTCACCCGGATATTCCGCGATCGCAGCCCGTATACCTGAGTGAAGTCAGGTTTACGGGTTTTGCGTTATTCAGCTGAGACGGGATTTGCGCCACCGCCGGGCTAGGAAGATAGCGAAACCGCCGCATACAACTAGTCCCGCTTCACCCGGCTCGGGGACTGGATCAAGGGCACCAAATAATCCGTGATCTTCGACATTCCCTGGGCCGGCAATCCCCGCGTTGAAGAACAGCGTGTCTTTTCCT
>JALYVD010000298.1 GCA_030853405.1 Acidobacteriota bacterium
CAACGCTCGGCGAACTCGGTTATAACGTCAAGTGTTTCTGCTTTCAGGATTCACCACGCCGCGCTCACTCGATTGCGGCTCAGGGCGGCATCAACGCGGCTAAAAATTATCAGAACGACGGCGACAGCGTTTACCGGCTTTTCTATGACACGGTGAAGGGTGGCGATTTCCGGGCCCGCGAAGCTAACGTTTACCGACTGGCGCAAATCAGCGTTTCGATTATCGATCAGTGCGTTGCGCAGGGTGTTCCCTTTGCGCGTGAGTACGGCGGAACTCTCGCTAACCGTTCGTTCGGCGGTGCGCAGGTGTCGCGTACGTTTTATGCGCGCGGCCAGACTGGGCAGCAATTGTTGCTCGGTGCGTATCAGGCTTTAGAGCGTCAGGTCCAGGCGGGCTCCGTCAGCATGTACCCGCGGACCGAGATGCTGGATTTGATCGTCATCGATGGCCGGGCGCGAGGCATCGTCACCCGCAATCTCGTGACGGGCGAAATTGATACTCATATCGCCGATGCTGTCCTGCTTGGCACTGGGGGTTACGGCAACATCTTCTATCTTTCGACCAACGCAAAGGGATCGAACGCGACGGCTATCTGGCGTGCCCACAAGCGTGGAGCTCTATTCGCAAATCCTTGCTTCACGCAGATTCACCCGACTTGCATTCCCCAGTCCGGCGATTATCAATCGAAGCTGACGCTGATGAGCGAATCGCTCCGCAATGACGGGCGCATCTGGGTTCCGAAAAAGCAGGGCGATAAACGTCCGCCGGATCAGATTCTGGAAGACGATCGCGACTATTTCCTTGAGCGCCGCTACCCAAGCTTCGGTAATTTAGTGCCTCGCGACGTAGCATCGCGTAATGCCAAGTACGTTTGCGACGAGGGCCGCGGTGTGGGCGAGACCGGGCTTGGCGTGTACCTCGATTTTGCGGAGTCGATCAACCGGCTCGGGAAGCGCGTGATTGAAGAGCGCTACGGCAATCTCTTCGACATGTATTCCCACCTGACGAACGAGAATCCGTATCAGGTTCCCATGCGCATCTATCCGGCTATTCACTACACGATGGGCGGCCTGTGGGTCGATTATCAACTGATGAGTAACCTTCCGGGGCTGTTCGTGATCGGTGAGGCCAATTTCTCCGACCACGGAGCGAATCGCCTCGGCGCAAGCGCGCTGATGCAGGGACTCTCGGACGGCTATTTTATCGTTCCTTACACGGTCGGCAATTACATTGCTACCAGCAAGCTGGAGAAAGTCAGCGATTCGCATCCAGAAGTTCGTAATGCGGTCGCCTGCGTTCAGCAGGACATTAAGAAACTGCTCTCCATCAACGGCAAGCGCACCGTGGACTCTTTTCACAAAGAACTCGGCAAAATTGTCTGGGACTACTGCGGGATGTCACGTACCGCGCAGGGTTTGCAGACGGCCATCGAACGAATTCGAGAATTGCGCGAAGAGTACTGGCAGAACGTACGCGTGCCGGGCAGCGGAGACGATTTCAACCAAAGTTTGGAGAAGGCCGGACGTGTGGGCGATTTCTTCGAGTTGGCAGAATTGATGTGCATTGATGCTCGCGAGCGTAACGAGTCCTGTGGCGGTCATTTCCGTGAGGAGTATCAGACGCCGGACGGCGAAGCGCAGCGTGACGATGCCGATTACTCGTATGTGGCGGCATGGGGGTATCGCGGCTACGGCAATGCGCCGGATCTGGTGAAAGAGCCGCTCGAATTCAACTACGTTCACCCGAGCCAGAGGAGCTATAAGTAAATGCGTCTCACGTTGAAAGTCTGGCGGCAGTCGTTCCGTAGTAAGTTGGGCAAGTTTGTCAGTTACCCGGTGGAAGTGGCGAACCCCGATATGTCGATGCTGGAGTGCCTCGATGTATTGAACGAGCAGTTGACGGAACGGGGCGAAGAGCCGATTGCGTTCGAGCATGATTGCCGTGAGGGGATTTGCGGTTCGTGCGGGTTCATGATCAACGGAGTGGCGCACGGACCGCTCCCGGCTACCACGGTTTGCCAGTTGACAATGCGTCATTTCAAAGATGGCGAAGAACTGGTGCTGGAGCCATGGCGCGCCAAGGCATTTCCGCTGATCAAGGATTTGGCTGTTGACCGCCGGGCGTTTGACCGGATTATTTCCGCTGGCGGTTATATTTCAGTTTCAACCGGCGGCGCGCCTGACGGAAACGCGATCCCTGTTTCAAAGCAATCTTCGGATCGAGCCATGGATGCAGCCGCGTGCATTGGATGTGGGGCTTGTGTTGCGGCGTGTCCCAATGCGTCGCCTGCTTTATTTACCGGTGCAAAAATCGCTCACTTAGGAATACTTCCGCAGGGTAAACCGGAGCAGGACATGCGCGCGCTAAATATGGTGGCGCAGATGAATGCCGAAGGCTTCGGCGGTTGCACTAACATCGGTGAATGTAGCGCAGTGTGCCCGAAGGAAATCGCACTTGAAGTGATAGCCGCGATGAACCGCGATTATCTGCGCGGAAGTTGGCGGCAGCGGGATAGTATCGTGCGGACGGTAACGCCGTTTACGGAATGGAGTACCGGATCGAAGCTGAAGGCCGATCCGCATCCATAGTCGATAGAATGGTGTCCTGTGGATCGGAAAGAGCTTCAAGAACTTTCAAGAGTGAGATTGAGAGAGGCTGAAGCGCTGCTATCCGCCGGTCTGAGCGACGGAGCGTACTATCTTGCGGGATACTCGGTCGAATGCGCACTGAAGGCGCGCATAGCCAAAGGGACTCGGCGATACGAATTTCCCGACAAGAAGAGGGTAGACTCAAGTTACTCGCACAGCCTGCCCGATTTGCTGATAGTGGCGGGTCTAAAGTCTGTACATCAAGGCTATACTGCTGGAAATGTTGAGTTCCGGGACAATTGGGAAGTCGTGCAAAAATGGTCGGAACAGAGCCGGTATCGACGGAATGATCTCGCGTCAGCCAAGGCTCTTATGAAGGCTGTTGCCGACAGGCCACACGGAGTAATCACATGGTTAAGACTTCATTGGTAAGCGTTGATCTGGAACGGGGCCGCGAAGTCCTGGATGCACTCGATAATGCAGGTATAAGGGTCAGCGTGGTTCTTTGGGCCTACCTGTCCGAATATGAAGACTGGCGGTTGATCTTTGCCGATCCTCGGCTGGATGCAATCGGTGTGAAGAAGGCCTACAAATCACTGAACGATACGGTGATGGCCGCGGGGATGCGGATCGAGGATAAGCCTCTGTTCATGGTTCTTTCTATGTCCGATGCGTTTATTAAAAACCTGCGACGTAGTTTCGGCCATACGCGTAGCGTCGATGGGATGCGTTTGGGAGGCCAGTTGATCGGTGATCGCTTTGTCGAGGACGCTTACGTTTACCGAATCAGTTAATGGAGACAGCCAGCGCCTCAATCCGCCACCGTCATCGTTGGCCGGTGCACTTTCTGCTTTGCTTCATTCGCTCGTTCAATCACCGTCCGAGCCAACTTCTCAAAAAGCGTCACCTGCGAATTAGGCTCTGTAACCGTTGCAATCGGCGCACCGGTATCGCCGCCTTCGCGCGTCTTCGGGTCCAGCGGAATTTCAGCCAGAAACGGCACGCGCATCAACTCCGCCGTCTTCTTACCGCCGCCTTTGCCGAACACGTAGAGCCGTTCTCCGTTGTGCTCCAGGTAACTCATATTCTCGACAATCCCGAGTACCTGCTCGCGCACCTGCTCGAACATCAGAACCGCCTTGCGGGCATCTTCCATCGACACTTCGGAGGGCGTCGTCACCACAATCGCTCCGGTGAGCGGAGTCGTCTGGATCAACGTAAGCTGGACGTCCCCTGTGCCCGGGGGCAAATCGATAATCAGGTAATCCAGGTCGCCCCAATCCACATTACGGAGGAATTGCTGGATCACGCTGTTCAGCATCGGTCCGCGCCAGACCAACGGCTTATCGCCAGGGTTGAGAAATCCCATCGACATCAGCTTCACGCCATGCGCATCCAGCGGCTGAATGCGTTGTCCAATGGCGCCGGGCGTGGCGCGAACACCCATCATCAGCGGCACGTTCGGCCCGTAGACGTCTGCATCGAGCAGCCCCACCCTATAGCCGAGCTTTGCCAGCGTGATCGCAAGATTCACCGCAACAGTGCTTTTGCCGACTCCCCCTTTCCCGGAACCAACCGCAATGATATTCTGAACGCCGGGAATCGGCAGCTTCGGTTGCTCGCCAGGAGCTTGGGGACCCATACCCTCAAGCTAACACCAGAGTCGCTTGGGCCTTTAGATCCAGCCCGGAAAAATCATTTCGCTGAAATTTAGCGAAAGCCGCCGCTGCAATCATTGCCGCGTTGTCGGTCGAAAGATCCGAGGGAGGAAAATAGAAGCCGAGCCCACGTTGCTGAAGCGCCTGCTTCCGCAGTCCGGCGTTACAGGCAACTCCGCCAGCGACAAGAACCGCCTCCGCCCCAATTTGGTCAGCCGCAATCACCGCGCGCCGCAACAGTTCTTCAATTACGGTGTATTGAAAGCTCGCCAGCAGATCGAGAGTTGCCTGAGGCGTTGCCGAACGAAGTTCCTCGATGGTGGGGTTCCGCAGCTTTTTCCGGTTTGCGACCTCGTCCATGATGTCATGCTGTTCCGTCCAGCGCAACACGGCCGTTTTCAATCCACTGAAGCTGAAGTCCAACTCATTGCCCTTCATTTTGGGCCGCGTGAACTTCACGGCGCGTGGATTACCGAACGAAGCCAATTTGTCCACAATCGGACCGCCCGGATATCCGAAGCCGAGCAGCTTGCCGACCTTGTCATACGCCTCGCCTGCCGCGTCGTCGCGAGTTTTGCCAAGTAATCGGTAGCGCCCAACATCGCGCACTTCGAACAGATGCGTATGGCCGCCGCTTACAACTAGCGCCAAGGCGGGGAAGCGTACCTCAGGATGCTCGAAAAGCACCGAATAAATATGGCCTTCCACGTGGTTCACGCCAATCAGTGGAATTCCGCGCGCAAAGCAGAGTGCTTTTGCGTACGTTACGCCAACAAGAAGTGAACCCACCAGGCCAGGGCCGTGCGTGACTGCGATAGCGCTCAAGCCGCTGAACTCAACGTTAGCTTCTTCAAGCGCCTGCCGCACGACGGGCACGATAGCCCGCAGATGTTCGCGCGACGCCAGTTCCGGCACCACACCTCCGTAAGGAGCGTGCGTATCAAGTTGTGAAGCGACGATACTCGACCGAATATGGCGTCCATCGTCCACCACGGCCGCCGCAGTTTCGTCGCAAGAACTCTCAATCCCTAAAATTATGGTTTGGCCCACGTTTCTGATTTCAATTATGAACTTCCGGAAGAATTGATCGCGCAAGAGCCCTTGCCGGAGAGGAGCGCATCGCGGATGCTGGTGCTTTCGCGCGAGTCGCAATCGTTTAAAGACGACGTATTCGCAAACTTTTACAAATACATTCGGCCGGGCGATTGTCTGGTGCTGAACAACACCCGCGTTTTCCCCGCGCGGCTGCATGGCCGCCGAAACAACGAAGCGGGCGCGGAGGTCGAAGTATTTCTGTTGCGGGCTTTGGACGAAGCGGAAACGCTGTGGAACGCGCTGGTACGGCCCGGGAAACGCGCTCGAACCGGGGACTTCATTCTGTTCCATCCGGGATTCTCCGCCGAAGTTTTGTCGCAGGGCGAATTTGGGGAGCGCACTATACGCCTGCATGCCGAGAAGCCGGTATGCGAATTGCTTGAAACGCTCGGCGCTATTCCGTTGCCGCCCTACATTCACCGCATGCCGGGCGAGAATGACCGCGAGCGTTATCAGACCGTATTCGCACAGAATCGAGGATCTGTAGCCGCGCCCACCGCAGGACTGCACTTCACGCCACAGATGCTGGACGCGTGCCGCTCTGCGGGCGCTGAAATCGCTTACGTGACGCTGCACGTGGGACTTGGCACATTTGCGCCGCTGCGGGCCGAAAACATATCCGATATTCAGCTTCACGAAGAATACTTCGAAGTAACGGAAGAGAACGAGGCAGTTCTGCGCCGGGCCAAACGCCGGTTGTGCGTCGGCACGACAAGCGTCCGAACTATCGAGACGGCGATGCTCCGAGGAGGCATTCAGGCGCTCCGAGGCGAAACGAATCTTTTCATTTCTCCCGGATTTCATTTTCGAGGAGCGGGGGCGATGCTGACGAATTTCCACCTCCCGCAATCGAGTCTGTTAATGCTGGTATCCGCCTTTGCGGGCCGCGAACTGGTGCTCGCGGCCTATCGTCATGCCGTGGATGAGAAGTACCGGTTCTTCTCCTACGGTGACTGCATGATTATCGAGTGACGAACCACTGCCGGTAAGCTGCCATTCCATCTCGCACGTAAGTGTTCAGCGCCCGAAGCCCCTCGTGTGCCGCCCGGTGATCGTACAGTAGCTGCCTACCCACTCGCGCGATGTCCCGCGAATCATCGACCTTGGCCTGCCAATACGCCGGGGCCCAGTCAACTGCTTCCGACACAACAGACGGAACTCCTTCAGCGACGCCGTCGGCCGTGACCATATTAAACGACTCCGTGTAGCTCGGCTGCAGCAACAGGTGCATGTGGCCAACCACTTTGCGGAACTTCGGCCACGACTGCCAGCCATTTAATACGAGGTTCACGTTGGGCAAACCAGCGAGCATTTCCTTCACTGCCGCGAGAACTGTCTCGCCGCCGCCTTCCGCCCGGCCAGCCGACAGCCATAAATCGAGTGGGACGCGAAGTCCCCGCGCGATCTCGACAGCCGCTCCTGCCGCGCTCATCAGGTTCTTTAGCGGGCGTGTGGCCCCGAAAACTCCAATTCTCAACGTGCCCCCGTTATAAGGGGCAGGGTGATGGGCGGACGAATGCTCGTCTAAATAATAGAGGTTGGGCAGATACGCGCAAGGTGACGCAAAGGCGGCTTCCACCCAATCGCAGAAGCGGCGACAATTCCCTGCCAAATGGATATTGTGAGTCCCAAGCTCTAGTTCCATCAATTCGCGAACCAGTTTCACGCCATTACGGTCGGCCTGCAGAAAACCGACATTCGAGTGGCAGTTGACGGCGAACTGAGTATCGGGAAACTCGTTTGCCATGCGTTGCAACTCGTCGCTCGGTATCCACGGGGCGGAAATAATCACGTGCTTCGCGGATTCCATTTGCAGCCGTTTGCGAAGGTCTTTCGCATCGATGATCGGCCAAACGTCTGCCTTGGTGCCTTCACGACGGAGCACCTTGGCGGTATTCAACGCTGCAACGCCAAGCCCGATATGGCTGATATTCCGGTTGGCTGCAAAATTCTTGTAAGCTAGGACCACACTCATTCTGGTTGGGCTCTCCTCGAAACCGGTTCAGATCCGATTCCGGTTCCAGAATGAAAGGTCGCCCCGCGTCCTTACTCCAAACTCGGCGGCCAAGTCTCTGATTCAGCGGAAGAAACTTTATTTTTTAAAATCGTGATTGTACGAGAGCGAAAATACCGCGCAGCCTCGGGACGAAAAAGCAACCAGGCAATCGCAGCACAGAACAAACAATGGATAGCAAATCCATGAAACCCGTCGAATGCACTTAGGACTACGTGGAATGCCATCCAGGCGACGGCAAGCCAGCGGGCCCAGTTGCGGCCGCGAAGCATGAATACTCCACACAGAATAGCCAAGAACTCTGTGATTTCGATCCAGAGGTCGTCGTATTGCAATGCCTTCATCCCACGCAAATTGGGGAAGTGGCGGGCAAAGCCAATCGCACCCACCGCAATATAGATCAACGCGAGGACCATCACGGAAACGGGTCGTTTGTTGCGATTCACGGCAGCACCTCCAGCACGGCATCGCTGGGTTCCAGTTCCTCCGCATGCGGCGGCAGATTCGCTCCAGCGTCTAGAAGCGCCTGAATCGTCCCGACGAAATCCCCCGTGTCTCGATGCCAACCGTTCCCGGACCCGTACACAGCCCACCCGAGCGCCGTCCCCTCATATTCACGCGATCTCAACTCCAGTGCGGGATGGAAGCGCAGTATCTCGCGCATCATCTCGGCATTGCCGTTGAACCCTGCCCAGTGCAAGGCCGTCGCCCCCATTTCTCCCGGAGTATCCACCGGCCAGCCCGCCTCCAGCATCAGCCGAACTGCCCTGGTGTTGTTGCTCTGCGCGGCGTTCGGCAGCTTTCCGCGATCCTCGTCGGATAACATCCTCGCTGCGCCCGGATTCTTTGAAAGAAATTCGTGAAACACCGTCTCGTCTCCCAGTTCGCATGCCAGCGCCAGCTTCATCTCCTCAGGCGTTCGCTCCAGGAGCAACTGAAAAACTTCTTCATGACCGAAATCGCGCGCTACGGAGTGTGCGGTGCGGTGCGCCCCTAACGTCCAGTTATAAATCGTGCCGCCTGAGCGCGGATCCCGCTTTGGAAACCATTCCTCCGATACGCTCATTCGAACGCAACCAGGATCGCCGTCCAGGTGCCGCATCACTAAGTTCGCGTCGCCGAGCGCGGCCGCCATCAGGATGTCCGTACGGCATCCTTGCAATACCAGGTAGCGGGCTACATCCTGCCGGTCTCTCGGATAGTGCCGCTTTTGTTGCACCCGCAGCATATACTGCGCCGGCGTCGATTCGTGATCAACATCCCGGGCGTCCATTTCCACGCCATTCTCTAGAAGAAACTTCGCAACTTCCACAGTGGAGGCGAAGTGCAGCGGCGTCTGTCCATCTCCACCTCGTGTGTGCACGAGGCCCGGATCCGCCGCCACCAATTCTCTTAACTTCGGCATCATTCCCAGCCGCGCAGCGGAGTGCGCATCCAGCACTGCGCCGCGTTTGAGCAGAAAGTCAACCAAGCTCGGATCGCAATCGTCCAGGACGCCAAATCCGCCCGCCCACCAATCGGTTCGCTTCCGAATGTCCGCGCCCGCGCGCAACAGCACATCGATTGTCGCCCGATCGCTCCGCTGTACCGCCGCGAACAACGCGTGTTGGCCGAAGCCCCCTTGTAAACCATCGCCGGGTAGCGGATCGTCGATCTTCGCCCGCAGCTCCGGATATCGCTCAACGAGCTCGCCAACGCGGGGTGCATCGCTGTCGTACACTGCCGCTTTCAGCGCCTCTGCCGGACTGAGCCCTGATGCCTCAACGTGTGACTTTAATTTGGCCCAAGTGGCGAAACCGTATTCATTGGCCAACGTATGTTGCGCGTCCGCGAGTTTGCCGTGCCGCATGCTGCGCAGCAGTTCTTTGGCCTGCTTCTTGAGAAACTCGAGATTCGGTTTTTGCGGTAACTGACGAGCCATATACTCCTCCTTCTATGGCCCGGTGTCCGCTATCACGGGCAGAAGAGAAGTCAATGCTCGGTGCTTTAGAAGGTCACTCAGGAGGGATCTTCCCTTTCCGCGGACCGGGTGCAACCTGAATTGCAGTCTCAAAGGTACCAAAATCCGCCCCGCAAAAGCAGGTCTGTAGAGAAAGCGTAACGCCCATATCCGGATCTCGACAGTGCCGCGGAGCAAAGTCCCCCGCGAGCCGTCACGGCGCTCTAAAAAATCGCTAGCCTCTGATCCGGCAAGCTTCAGCCCGAATCCCAAACACCCCGAAGTTCGTTTTCGCCCTTGCTCGCGCTATTTTCCGGCAGGCTTGCGCCGCAGAATTCACCCCAACGCGAGCCAATCTTCTTTCGGAGCCAGCATGTCTACCGACGCCCAATCGCCGCCAACCGCCGCCAACCGCCGAAATTGTCAACTCTCTACTGGCCCTACCTCGGAGACCGGAAAAGCCAACTCCTCTCTCAATGCGCTCAAGACCGGACTCACCGGTCGCACCGTGCTGCTGCCAGCCGAGGACGCCGCCGCCTACGCCGCCCACGGCGCC
>JALYVD010000305.1 GCA_030853405.1 Acidobacteriota bacterium
GATTTAGAGCATACTCCGGGACCGTTGTTAACGAGTTATGAGAAGTAATGATTATGAGTGCTGATAAGTCGTTAGCGCTTCGATAAGAAAACTGAAGGAAGCCGACCACGGGCCACCACAATCAGCGCTAATTTAAGCTCTTAGAGGCTCCCGCTGCCGATTGCACGGGTTTGTGGCGCGGCCATTCCTGGCTGCCGTCTCGACATTCGTGTCGAGACGCTTGCGGGTTTGCGCTCGACCAGAGATAGTCCGCTGCGCGTTCGACTGAGCCCGCCTTCCTAGGATTGTTTCGATGTACGCCGCAATGCGCCCATATTCTTCCTCGTCGCCGCCAATCCGAGTTTTGCAAGTCGTTGCACACAGAGCCACTTGCAAAATTAATCTACCACGCAACCTAGTCTCCTGGAACAGCGTGATCTTTCGAAGCAACGTCAACCTTGACACCGCGCCCCGACGCGTCAGCGAGGTCAAAAACAGATTAAACCGCGACCGCTGCAAATTGCAAGTCGTTCCCCGTATAGTGTGCCAAATCTGTTTTTTCCTAAGGGCCCATACCACTTATGGCGCAGTGCACTGAGCGTGGTTGACTTTGACGCCATCCCAGCGCCGCGCTCACCTCCACGCCGTACATCTCCTGCAGATGCCCTTAATATCGCGTACCGTCATGCCCAGCACGTGGCGCTAAAGCGTCACTGCTTTGCAGCGATACATCGACAGAATCTTCGCATCGAAGCCCTCAAAGCGCGTCTGGTGCTTCTCGATCAGCTTTGGCTCGAAGGCGCCGTTGCGATCCCGTGGCACCTCGATGGTCATCTCGCCGGCTTCACCCTTCAGTGTCTTCTGGCTCTTGCCATTACGCGAGTTGCCACTTCGTACCTGGCTATCTCGTGCTTTTCGTAGCCCAAGTGATGGTTCAGCTCACCGGCCAGCATCCGCTCCACCAACGCTTTGGTCAACTCCTTCACCAGCCCATCCGGGCCGATTAGGCTCTTCCCACCGCTGCTCGCGATTAACTCGCCTATTAGCTCTTTCCTGATTGTCATTCGGTACAGAGCTATACCCTGGAAAACATTCGCGTCATGAAGTATCAGCAATTGAAAAACTTAGTCGTGCTGGTGACGGCCGCGACTTACTTTGCGGCGATCTTTCTGGGACAGAAGCTGAAGCTCCGCATACTTGGCGAGAAGCTGCTGATCACCTCGCAGCGGTTCTTCGGTGTTCCAACCTTCCGCTTCTATGCGCTGGCCGACGGGATCAAGAAAATTTTCTCCCAAGCCAGCCCTAGCCCACCGGAGAAATCGCTCCCGAGTCTACAGTCGGAATTGCTGCTTGGCTGGGATGCGCCGAAAATCTGAGGAAACTCCTGTAAACAGCAAGTTTTTCTCGACTTTGTGCTCTCGCATTACGTCAGCGAAGGCGTGCACGAACTCGACCGCGAAAAGCTAACGCCCCTGCTCAAACTCAAATACCACAACGCCAGTGCCGACGCCGACCTCGGTCGCCCGGAAGAAATCGGGTACCTCTTCGCCGAATTCCAAAAATATCTCTATCAGCAAGCGCCGTAAATCAACGGAACCGCGACTGCAAAGGAGCGGTCTTTCGGTTATTCACAGTCCCTTCAGGGAGCGGCGTTTCAACCCAGTCACAGCGAAGCACAATATTTTCTTCCCACACATTCCAAACCACTTAGCTTCGTTTCCGCTCTACCTGGAATTCGTTTTCGCCCTCCGCCATGCTACGCTCCAACCGGCTCATCGAACCGCCAAAGGCGCATTCCGATGGGCTTTTTTATTTCCAAAGGAGTAATCAACTATGTCCAGCGCCGCCCAAACCGCCGCCAACCGAAGCAACTCGAAATTATCCACCGGCCCCGTCACCGAAATCGGCCAAGCCGCCTCCAAACTTAACGGCCTCAAAACCGGCCTAACTGGCCGTACCGTGGTGCTGCCCTCGGACGATCTCGCCCTTTATCAAGCCCATATTGAACGCTTCCAGAAGAAATTCGATCCCACCACCGACGAAGAACAAACGCTGGTCCAATCTCTCGCCGATACCGAATGGCGTCTCGCCCGCATCCCGTCGCTCGAAACGGGCATCTACGCGCTCGGCCGTCTCGAATTTGCCGGGCTCTTTGAAGAGCAATCCGAAGACGTTCGCAAGAGCCTCATCGAAGCCAAAATCTTAGTCGCCTACCAGCGTCAGCTAAGCAATCTCGGCACCCAGGAAAAACGCCTCCGCCGTCAGCGCGACGAAGACACCGCCGTCCTGAAGGAACTCCAGCGCGAACGCAAAAACGTGCCTCACAAACAGCTGAACATGGCCGCTCACGAACTCATCAACTGCATGAATCAGAAAATCAAGTTCGATCCCGCTGCATTTGGCTTCGCATTTTCAATTGACCAGATCGAGCGCCGCGCCGCCGCCATCAATCAAAGCGCATTCCCGCATATCAAACTAACTGTCGGCGAGCGATATGCTAAGTAACCCGATAGTCACTTACTCAACATGACAAAATTATAAAGCGTATCTCCCGCGCTGACCAGTAAGTACTGCGTATTGTCCAAAGTGTAAGTGATGGCTCCGTTACTAACTGCGGTGCCAAGATTCGCATGCCACAAGGGTTCGCCCGTCGTGGCGTTCAGCGCGACAAAGTTATTGGCGGGATCACCCGTGAAGACGAGATTACCCGCCGTGCTCAAAACACCGGAACGAACACCGGCGGATTCCCATTTATGACTCCAGCGAATCTGACCGGTTTTGTAATCGATCGCCTGTAACATCGACTCGCCCCAGCCTCCGCGATCGTTTCCGCCCCATCCCTCGGGCTTTTCGGTGTCGTCGAAAATGTAGTACTCGCTGAACGCCCGCGTCGCGTTCACGTAAAACAGCCCGGTCTCGGGACTGAAACTCGGAGGAGGCCAGTTTACCGCGCCCCCCTGGTTAGGCGTCACCAGGGCGCCATCCACCTGAGGCATTTTCGCCGGATTTGGGATTGGCTGGCCCTTTGCGTCCACGCCCTTTGCCCAATTCGTCTTCACAAACTGACTGGTTATGATGTCCTTGCCGTTGGTCCGGTCCAGCACGAAGAAGTACCCATTGCGGCTCGCTTGAGCCAGCAACTTGCGCTTCTGTCCGTCGATTTCTCCGTCGAACAGCACCGGCGTTTGCACCGCGTCCCAGTCGTGCGTATCGTGCGGCGACGGCTGGAAATACCACACCATCTTGCCCGTATCAAGCTTCAGCGCAACGATCGATTCGGTGAACAGATTGGCCCCTGCCCGTCCTTTGCCGGCAATCACCGGCTGCGGGTTTCCGGTCCCCACGAACAGCATGTTCAGATCGGGATCGTACGTGCCCGGAACCCAAGTCATACCGCCGCCGTGCTCCATCGCCTCCGCATCTGGCCAGGTCTCCGAACCCGGCTCTCCCGGCTTCGGGACTACCGACCAATGCCATTGCAGATCGCCTGTTTCGGGGTCGCGGGATTCCAGATACCCGGGGATATCGATGTCATCGCCGCTGACCCCCACGATCACGTGGTTCTTGATCACAACCGGCGCGACACTCGCATAATAAAGCTGGTCCAGATCGCACACCTGCTTGTGCCAGCGCTCGCTGCCGTCTTTCAAATTTAACGAGACAAGATTGCAATCGGGCGTTTCAAAATACAGCCAGTTACCATAAATCCCGGACCCACGATTTCCCAAATGGATGCCGCCCTTCGACTGCCATTTGTAATGCCAAAGCTCGCGCCCGGTGCGTGCATCCACCGCCCAAACATAGTCGGGAAGCGTGAAATACAGAATGCCGTTTACAAGTAGAGGAGTCGCTTTGATCGATCCGCCCGGGTTATCGCCCCCCACTCCGATCCGGTAGACCCAGGCCAGGCTCAAAGCATTCACGTTACCCGTGTTGATCTTTGAAAGCGTACTGAAGCGCTGTCCCGAATAGTCGCCGTTGTAAGTGGGCCACGAATCGGTAGGCGGTTGAGTTAGTTTCACCGGATCGAGACCTTGCCCGAACAACGCCGTCGCAGTAAGTAACAAGCAGAACCGCGACCGTAAGGAAGTGGTCAGCTTCATTTCAATGTCTCCAGATAGGCAACCACGTCGTGTATGTCTTTATCCGTATATTTATCCAGCAACTCAATATGTCCCGCGTAAGGATTGTGTATTATGGCCTTGAGTCCCGGCGTCCGTTTCCACGAGTGGTACTCGCCCGAGGAGTCATGCAGCGACACGTCGAAATCGTCCATTCTGTCGAGCACTCCCGAAACCATCTCGCCCTCCGCCGTTGTAACCGTGACCGTGACAGGCTTTGTACCGCTCAATCCTTTCCGGCCAAAGCCGACGGTTTGAGGGAACAGAAACCGTTGCTGCAAAGTCGGCGGATCGTATTTGGAGGCGATATGCGCCAGATCGCCCGTTACCGAGTGGCACGTGCTACACCCGCCTTCCCCGTTGAAATAAGCCTCCCCTGCTTTGGGATCGCCGGTCAGAACGTTCAAGACTTTCGAGAACGAACCGCCTCGCAGCGTGTCGTTGAACTGCTGGTGAAGATAGTGCGAAAGATCCTTGATCCGCGCCTCGCTGTACGTTGCGCCTTGAGCCGGATGCCCTTTCTGCAGAAACGGCCCTAACTTGCTGCCGTAGCGGTCGTGTAACACCGTCAGAGATCGGACAAGATCGGGAGCCTTGCTAGTCCCCCTTGCGTCCGGACCATGGCAACTCGAGCACGAGGCTTTGTAAGTGATCCGTCCCCGCTCTGCCGCTGCGGCATCTACGATCTGCTTATCGTTCGGACCGCTGGTCAATCCTCCCCCGCCACCCTTGCGCCTCACCGGCGTATTTCCGGCTGCCCCTTTTGGAGGCAGGTTCACCGTCAGGTAATTGATGACCTGAGCGAATTCGCCCTGCGTCCCCTTCGCCCCCCGGCTAATCATGCTGGCGACAAGTTCGCTCCATTCAGTCCGCGTCATTCCCCGGCCCAGGACAAGGTCCGCGCTGTGGCAAGCTCCGCACACTTTCTGAACCGTGTCTCTCCCCGGCGCATCCGGCAAATGCTGTCCCGGAGTCTGGGCGCGAAGGCCCCACGCTGTCGTCAGCAGTGCGAGTCCCAGGGACACCCGGTTTACGTTACTTAGGCTAATCTTCACGTTTGTTTGTATCCCGACAGTTTGCCACATCTGCTAGTATGCTTTCGCATGACTCGTAGAAAAGCGATTACGTCCACCCTTGCCACGGGAGCCGTCGCCCTCGCCCGCCCCGCCCTGCCCGATCCCGAGGCGAACGGGGGTGGCCGGCTCAAGCAGGGTGTCTCTTACTGGACTTACCAGAAGTGGTTCACTCTTGATGAACTCTGCAAGGAAGCCGTTCGCATTGGCTTGAAAGGGATGGACCTGGTTACGCCCGACCAATACGCCACCGTTCAAAAATACGGCCTGGTGCCTTCCATGACTTCGGGCACCGCTCCTAACACCATCCCGATTGGCCTGAACCGGGTTGAGAATCACGACAGAGTTCTCGCGAGTCTGAAGAACGACATCACGCTGGCCGCTGCCGCCAAGGTGCCCAACGTCATTACCTTCTCGGGGAACCGGGCCGGGATGCCCGACGCCGAAGGCCTCGAAAACTGCACCGTCGGCTTGAACAAGATCAAGGCGTATGCCGAAGAGAAGGGCGTCGTCGTGAACCTCGAACTGCTCAACAGCAAAGTCAATCACCATGACTACATGGCGGACCACACAGCTTGGGGAGTCGAGCTAATGAAGCGGGTGAACTCGCCCAAGATCAAACTGCTCTACGACATCTATCACATGCAGATCATGGAAGGCGACTTGATCCGGACCATTCGAGAGAACATCAACTTCATCGGACACTTCCATACCGGCGGAAATCCGGGCCGTCACGAACTCGACGATACTCAGGAAGTAGACTGGCACGCCGTTGCAAATGCCATAGCCGACACGGGATATCAGGGCTTCCTGTCACATGAGTTTGTGCCCGCCAAGACGCCGCCGATCCGTGGCTTGGAACAGGCCTTTAAAACCTGCACCGTCTGAACCGCGCCCGTAAGGAAGCGGACTAGCTGAGCCGCTTTACAATCTCATGCATGTTGACCGGTTCGCCGCTCTCAGTACCGCGCGGCAGCGACGGACCAATGGCAAGAGCTTCCTTGTGGTCTTCGAACCAAACCAGAAACCTGGAGTTCTCCGCCCCGGGCAGGCGCTGCAGGTTGATCCACGTGTAATACGCACCCATGTCGGCATCCACCAGCGAGCCCTCTGGATCCGGAACCGGCTGATGCTGCGTCCCGGCGAGCTGCTGCTTCATAGACTCCTCGCGCTGCCGGGGTGTGAAGCGGGCGAACAGAGTCAGGGGTTGAGCCCGGCGCAATGCCTCACGCGCCGACCATTGCACAAACGTTGTGCTGAAGAGCTGGGTCCCGGAGCCTTCCGTCAAGACACTGATCTTGAACTTATTCAAAACCGCGCTGTCGCCCCTTCCGGTCAGGCCCAGTTGCTCCGGACTGGTACGCGCAAGCAAAGTCCGCAGCATCTCGGGACCGCCTCCGCCCGGCTGCATGGTCCGCGTCATCTCCGTAATCAGAGCGCGCCGCACTGCCTCCAGCGACGAATAGGAGACGCACGCAATGGTTTTGTCTGAAGTGGCTGAGCCGTCCCCTCCATCGATGTACCAATGAGCAAAAGGCTCTGCAACCTTTGATGCACGGGAGGCGACCGCATCCGCCAGAACCGCACATCCATCCTTCGGTTCCACATTCTTGAAGTGAACGCCGTAAGGCCGCAGCTTCCGGAACAGCGGCATGTTGGTTTCGGCGACGCCCTGCCCTATGACAACGATCGCGAGCCGAGGGCCCGGAAGGGCCGGCGACGATTTCGCTACGTTCAGCTTCTGGACATAGTCGATAGAAGCCGCGCGAAAGCCATCGATCTGGTGCGTCGCCCACAAGTGCGCGGTCAGCTTCTCTGAGAAGTCCGCTGGCTTGTTCACCCAATCGACGGTCTCTAATTCTGGACTCAAGCGGAGCTGCGCGAATCCCGCCATGGTCTTCCGCAACTGCTCCAAAGACATCGCGGCCAAGTAGTCGAATTGATGATCGAGTTCCCGGCGCTCTGCTGGAAATTTCCAGTCGTAGGCGATGGTCTCGCGTAACAGCAAGGGCAGAAAGGCCAGCGGCAGTTGCTGAAGCACGGCCAGATGGGTTGTCGCCACAACGCGGGCCTGCGGCGGATAGCCGGTGAACTGCGCGGCGGCTAGTTGGTTCGGAACCATAGGCGCTACAACAACTCGGTCAGCGGCTTGCCTTGCGACAACTTGGCCGAAAACCCAAGCAGGCCGCCCAGCGTCGGTACCAAGTCAACCGACTCGACGGGCCGGTCCACGACCACGTTCTGGCGAATTCCCGGCCCCATCGCCATCATCCAGGTTGTCCGCGAAAGAGCGTCGCCCGTTCGATGATGCTGGAAACCGTTGCCCCCCGCGTCGGTATCCGAGTCCCGCCCAAAATCCGGCAGGATGAACATGGTCGTCTTCCCGGCATATTCCGGCTCCGTCTGAATTGTCTTCCAGATCTCCGCACAAAGCCGGTCGGATCGGCGGATACCTTCCAGGTACAGCGAAAATGTACCCGAGTGGGCAATGTCGATGTCGTGCAGCGTGATCCACAAGAGGCTGGGAGCCACTTGCTTCATCAACTGCCGCGCGATGTAGACGGACAGTTCATCGGGGCTCGCCAAATTGCGGGCGTGGTTCACAAAATCCGCAACGGAAAGCTTGAGAATCCCCGCCATCCGATGCAGTTCGATCTCGCTGCCTGTTGAGTCAGACGTGTAAAGCGGAGTCTCGTAGTTGTCGCGCAAGAGGTGGTCGTATTGACCGTCGCCACCTGACGAAAGCCCAGCGGCCAGCAGGCGCTTCGGCAGAATAACACCCGCGCCCAATCCCAAGCCGTATGAACTGTTCCCGCTTTCGCCGATACGGGTGAAGCCGTTACTAGGCGCGACCACCCAGGTATCGGTTGCCGGTCGATTCAGGTCTTTGCGGAAGTATTCGAAGACGGTCGGATTCTGCGGCGGGACAGCCGCGAAGTTGTTGAAGGTCTCGTACACGCCGGTCGCAAGGCTTGCCGTCGCAACGTAGTGCCCCAGGATGCCGCGATTCACAACCTGGCTGAAGAAGGTCGATTGAGGGATCAACTCCCGCAGCATGTGCGGGATGTTTTCCTGACCGTCCGGCATGAAGGTCTCCTCGTCGCGCGCTCCACCGCCAAAGGTGACTACGACAACTTTCCTGCCCTTCGGCATGGCAAGAGCGCCGCACGGAGCTAGCCCGAATAGAGCGGCAGAGGCTCCCGCGCCCGTGACAGTCCGCAAGAAGTTACGGCGGCTGGAGGAGATCGCCTCCCCCGTTCTCAGTAGCTCAGATCTCAAGGTGAACTACTATTCTATCCGTTCTTCGCGTATCGTGAGCACCCTATCGCACGGCTGATTTCTGAGGGTCTGCTGCGTGCCGCTCGGCCAGTTAATCTGAATCTGGTCAATGCGGTTCGCCGCGCCCAGCCCGAAATGCAGCCGCAGATCGTTCTGCGAAAGATAGCTTCCGCCGCTCCGCACCTCGTCCGTTTGCGCGCGATCACCCGTCACCAACTTCACGCGCGCTCCGATGGCACTCCGATTCGACCGTTTCCCAACCAGCTTTAGAAGGGTCCAGTGTCCGGGCGGAACGGTCGCTTGCTTCAGCAATGACGGCGTCTCGTTCTGGTTGTTGACTGCGATCTCGATGAGACCATCGTTGTCGATATCCGCAAAGGCCGCGCCGCGCGAGGAATGCGGCTCTTGAAGACCGGGACCTGCCTGCGCTGAGATATCGCGGAACTTACCGCTCCCGAGGTTCCTGTAAAGGATCGCCCGGTCCTTGTAATGAATATCGACGTGAAGCCTCTCGACTTCTGGGAACACGTGCCCGTTGACCAGCAGCAGATCCTTCCGGCCGTCGTTGTCAAAGTCGAAGAAACCGGTTCCCCATCCCACGTAGCGCGTATTCTGACCGAGCCCCGCTTCGAGCGTGACCTCGTCGAAATTGCCAGCGCCGCGGTTCCTGTAAAGAGTCTCGATCTCGTCCGAGAAGTTCGAGCGGAAGATTCCCGGATGCCCGTCGTTCGCGTAGTCCGCGGCGGTCACGCCCATTCCGGACATCGCCCGTCCGTTCTGATCGAATGCGACACCTCGCAGCACTCCCTCTTCTTCGAACTTGCCGTGGCCTTTGTTGATGTAGAGCAAGGACGGAGTCTGGTCGCAAGCGACATAGATATCGGGCAGACCGTCCTCATTGAAATCCCCTGTTAACACCCCGAGCGAGTAATGACCTTCAGGCTCCGCGATTCCGGATGAATCCGAGATATCGCTGAAGGTCCCGTCGCCGTTGTTGCGGTAGAGGATATTGCGGTCAAACGGCAGGCCGCGGGGGCCGCAACTCACCGGAATGGAGCGATAGAAGCAATAAGGGTTCGCGCCCGGTTTCGGCGTAACGGCTGGATCGAACTTCAGGTAATTGGCGACAAAGAGATCGAGGTGGCCGTCGAGATCGATATCGACGAACGCACAGCCAGTGTTGTAGCGCGTCCGGTTCTGCGAGAGATGGGCCGGAATGGTGACGTCTTCAAAACGCTTGCCCTGGATGTTGCGATAGAGACGATTCTGACCCCAGTAGGTAACGAACAGATCCGTATAACCGTCGTTGTCGTAGTCTCCCGCGCAGACGCCTTGCGCCCAACCGAACGAACGAAGACCGAGCGCGTCCGTTACATCGCGGAATCTGGAATTGCCCTCGTTGTGGTACATGCGGTTTGTGCCGCCTTGGCCCGAGAGAACAAAGAGATCGGGCAGTCCGTCGTTGTCATAGTCGATGAAGCCGATGCCGCTGCCCGTAGTCTCGATAATGTACTCTTTCGAGACGGTTCCTCCGTTCGGGAAGACATCCACCAAACCAGCCCGTTTGGCAACATTCTGGAATGTCGGCGTAAACACTGCGAACAGAAGCAGAGCCAAGCGGATAATCACTGCTGCGGCTGCTTCTCTCCGAGCTTCTTGAGGAAATCCGAGAACTCCCCTTCCGGTGGATTCTGGAGACGGTCGAGGATCGCCTTCTCCTCTTTCGCTTTGTCCATCTGTCCCGCATTGCGATACGTGGTGAGCAGCGCGTAATGCGCCGCCTCGTTGCCGGACTGAAGGGCGGTCGCGCGGGTCAACTCGGAGATCGCTTTATCGTATTGCTTCTCCCGCGCATAGAGCTTGCCAACGGCAATCATGGCTTGGGCAAAGTTTGGCGAGAGAGCAAGAGCTCGTTCGAAATCTGATTTGGCTTGCGCGGTATCGCCCTGCGTCTGTGCGATCTCACCTAATTGATACTCGCAGGCACTGTCTTCGGGACTCACTTTAAGCTCGGCTTGGAACTCCTTCTTGGCTTGTTCCAGCACCTCTGGAGCGTGACTCTGCAACAGAATGGCGCGACCGAGACGATAGTGCAGGTCGGCAGCATTCGGGTTCAACTCAATGGATTTGCGGTACTCGGAAACGGCATCGGAGAAGCGGTTCTGAACCTCGAATATCTCCGCCGAAAGCTCATGGACCCGGTACGAAGCGGGAACGCGCTGGAACATTTCGAAGGTCGCGTCGTTGAAGGCTTTCATGTGCAGCTTCGAGGACAAGTAGAGTACATCCGGATTTGATGGGAACTTCTTTTCGAGCTCGTCCAGCAGGGTAAAAGCGTGCATCTTGTCACCCGCGGCACTGTAGCAGCTAACGGCGGCTACACCGGTCAAGCGCTCGATCTTAGTATCTGCCATCAGACCGGGCAGCGCGGTTTGGCAGTCGCCCGTTGCGGCCTGTGTCAAGGCAAGGAACGCGGCAGCAAGCTTGTCCGTGTGATCGGCGGCGGCTTCCTGCAAAGCGGGGAGAGCAACGGAATAACGGCCTTCGTTAAAAGCGGCAATGCCCTTCTCCCGCGCGGATTGACCTGTCGCGTAAAGTGCAGACGCAAGGAGGACCGCGACGAGTTTAGTGACCCGCATCGTCCAACATCAAATCGACATCGCCGAAGCGATGATGCATCTTGCCTTCGTAGTAGCGGAAGCTGAGCACGGGCGGTGGTCCCGGCGCGATAGCGGGCGGCGGGTTCACACGCGAGTCAGGAGACTCGGCCAGGGTGACGCACCGTCCAGAATCTGCGATCTGGCCAAAAAGCGCGGACTGCGCTTGCAGCATGGCGATGAAGATTGCGGCTAGCATCTCAGTTACCCAATTCCTGCAAGGCCCGTTTCGCGGTCGCGCTGTCCGGCTTGCGATCAAGTAACTGTTGCATGGTGACGCGGGCCTTATCAATCTGTCCGGTGCGCGCGTAAAGGCGGCCTAAATTTAGGTAGAGTATATCCTCATCCGGACTGACGCGGATACCGTAGCTGAATGCCGCAACGGCGTCGTTCACTTTGGCTCGCTGCGTGTAAAGTACGCCAAGGTTGTTGATCGCTTCCGAATAGTCGCGCCGTTTGGCGATGGCTTGTTTGAAATAGCCTTGCGCCCGGTCTAACTGTCCTTGCTTCGCCAGCGCCAAACCCAGTTCATTGGCCGCTTCCGCGGATTCAGAGCCGCCCGCCTGTTCGAAATACTTTTGCGCCTCGCCCAAACGCCCCGCTTCGAGATGCAGTTCCCCGACGAGCGCGAGAACCCGCGCGTTACCGGGCGTGTCTTTGAGCACTCTTTCAAGATACGGAAGCGCCTGCTCCGAATATCCGGCCCAAAGGAAAGCGGCGCCAAATTTGAAGAAATCGCGCTTCGGGGGCTTGATGTAGAAGCCGTCGAATGGAAGCTCAGGCGATTTCGCCAGATCGGCCTTCACCTGGGCGGCGGATGGAGGTTGCGCATAAATTTTCACGGCCTCTCCTGAGCCATTCAGGAGCAATGACATCGGCAACTTCATGGAGGTTCGCCAATCGAAGAGATAGCGCCTGAATATTTCGTATTCCTCGCGCGGTTCTTTCACGAGAAACAAGCCCGGGCCGCGCTGTGGTTCAGGAAGCGGCACCGGCTCAAGAAACCAGGTGTCCTGCAACTGTAATTCGTTGTTTCCGGCCACCGGGGTTGACGGCAACGGCTTGCGGGGACGGAATGGTTGCCCAACGAATTCGCTGGAACCCTCGGTGATCTGGTAGGTCTTGCCGCATTCTAAATTGGAAAGCTCCTGGACGAGACCGGACGGCCACGTGATCTGGACTCGCGTGACTTCAGAGGCTTCGCCGAGGCCGAAGAGCATTGTCTTTGTGTGCTGAGACAGGAACCCGGAGCCCGCTTCAAGCCACCTGGTCTGTTGATCGACCTGAATGCGAGCGCCAATAGCATCGCGGTTCGACTTCGTTCCGCGCAGGCGGAAGGCGATCGAGTGATTCGATCCCGTGCAGTTGTTTTGAAGCACCCGAACTTGCGGACCCAGGCGGCTTTTCAGAATGATATCGGGACGGCCGTCGCCATCGAAATCGCAAACCGCAAAAGCGCGGCTGTCGTCCGCGAAGTCGATCCCGCTGACACCCGAGAAATCGAAATAGCGCTCGCCCCGGCGCACGTGAAAGACGTTCGGTTCGTGACCGCTCCAACTGTACTCTTCGCGCACGAACTGATTGATAGCGTTCCAGCCGTTTTGATATTTGGTAGAGGACTCGGCCGTTACCGGAGACTCAGCCACGACCTGCCGCCAGAAGAAGCTATTCAAGTCGGTGGTCGAAGTATTTGTCAACATGCCACAGGTGACCGCAATTTCCGGATTGCCGTCGCTATCGAAGTCGTGTCCACCCGCAGACCATGCCCAGCGGCCAAAGGCGGCGTTTTGCCGCGCAGTCGTGTCTTCAAAGGTCCCATCGCCGCGATTGTGGAACAGCGAGTTGCCCATCGTATGGGCGCGATAAGCTTCGGCGGCTTTCTGGGCTGGCGCGAAATTCTTATCGTGGATGACTCGCTGACCGGCGTCGGTCCACATGTTGGCGACGTACAGGTCGGGCTTGCCGTCGCCATCGTAATCGAACCACGAAGCGCTCATGCCGGGACCGATGTCCTCCACGCCTGCTTCGGCGGCAACGTCCCGAAAGTGCCCGCTCTGATTGCGGTACAAATTCTTTCTTCCGAAGTCGTTCGCAACATACAGATCCGGCCAACCGTCCCCGTTGTAGTCGCACCAGGCGGGCGCGAAGCTGAAACGGTTGTTATTCTCCATCATGCCCGTTTCCCCGGTGCAGTCCTCGAAAAATCCGGTTCCGTCAGGGTTAAGGTTGTTTCGGAACAGGAAATTGGGTGGGCCATTCCGTGCGTCATGATAGGGCGACGCATAAGTATATTGGGCCTCGCTCTGGAAATAGACGTAGCAGCACAGATATAAATCGAGCTTGCCGTCGCGATCGAAATCCGCGGCGGCCATTCCGGTGAATCCGCCTTTCGGAAGCGTTCGAAATTGGAAGGCATCGGGCTGCATCCGATAACGAGTGCCGTCGTTCGAAAACAGGATCGGGCCGCTGCTCCGCAAGACAACCAGATCTTGACGTCCGGTATTTCGCAGGTCGAGGAACAGGGCGCATGATGTGTCGTCGAGGAGATCGAGACCCCATTCCTTTGTTATGTCCAGGAGCGTGCCGTCATGCTTCCACTTAAACAAGCGATTCGGCAATCCTCCGGGCTGGCAGACATAGACTTCATCAACACCATCATTGTCGATGTCTCCAACAGCGATTCCATTGCTCCCATAGATGTCTATACCGCTGGCCGGATCGAGCGTTGACCGCCAGTACGGAATGCCGCGCGCAAGTTGCTCCTTCAGAACGGGAAGATTGTTGAACGCCGCACCTGTGACATCCCGGAACCATGGATCGGACGCAGACGCAACGTGCTCTTCTATGGGGTGAAGCTCAACGAGCTTGCCATCCTGCCAAGCTTGCCGCCAGAAGCCAACACGATAGAGCAGCCTTCCATTCAGTTGGCTTGCCACTTCATAGCGAATCAATTGGTCAGGAAGAACGTAGAACTGCACACGCCGAATCGCGCCTAGCGAGTCAACCCAGCTTCTCCATCCTTGGACAACCGCAGTATCGGTCTGATCAAACACAGCCTCATGGAGATCGGACGCCAACGCGCGATAACTCTTGGGATGGGGCGACACGCCCCTCATCAACTTGTCGGCGGGCAGTTCTTTCGAATGGAATGCCGCCGTAAGAGCATCACGAATCTCCGCGGCCTTTTTCTCCTCTGGATAGTTGTCGTTACCGGGCAGGATGAACTGCTGCAGCGACAAGTAGTCCGGCTCGCGGTGTTGTTCCTGAGCGAATGCTCTACCAGGAGCGATAGCGGCAAGCGCAGCGGCGGAAACGATAAAGTCCCGCCGTCTCATTGTTCCGTCACCTTAAGCAACTGGTCGGCCGCCGTCTTGCCAATTTTCTGCACGGCGCCGCTGGGCCACCGAATCTCTACGCTGTCCACCTGCGCAGCCTGTCCCAAACCGAAGTGAAGCGTGAAGGAATTTTGCGAGTAGTAGCTGCCGCCGCTCATTACCTCATCGATCATGGTTCGACCGGCAACTTTGATCGTCGCGCGCGCGCCAATCGCGCTGCGGTTCGATTTCGTTCCGGTAAGGACGATGTTCAGATAGTGTCCATGCGGGCCGTTGTTCTTCAGCAGGCTCGGCGTGCTGTTCATGTTGACTACAACGATCTCAGGACGTCCGTCTCCGTCGAGATCGCCAACTGCCAGACCACGCGCCGGGCGAGGGACTCGAAAGGCGGGACCAGCCTCGGCCGTTACATCCTGGAATTTGCCGGCGCCAAGGTTGTGGAACAGCACAGTAGGCTGCAGATACGTATCGCCGAGTTGCTTTCCCTCGACCTCCGGATAGACGTGGCCGTTTGCAATTACCAGATCGCGCCAACCATCGTCGTCAACATCCACGAACGCAATGCCCCAACCTAGCAACTGGCGGACGCCGAGACCCGCTTCGTGCGAGAGATCGGTGAAGAATTTGCCGTCGTCGTTGTGATAGAGCGACGTGAGGTCGCCGGAAAAATTCGTTTTCGCAATGTCAAGGAAACCATCGTTATCGTAATCGGCGACCGAGACGCCCATGCCAGCCTGAAGAGATCCGTCCGCATTGAACGCCACTCCGGCTTCCGCGCCGCGCTCCTCAAACGTGCCGTTGTGGAGGTTGTGAAACAGGAGACTTGGGGTCATGTCGCAGGCAACGTAGATATCCGGCCAGCCGTCGTTGTCAAAATCGGCGGTGACAACTCCAAGACCATAGCGGCCGCCGGGCTTTGAGATCCCTGAAGCGTACGAAACATCGGTGAAGGTGCCGTCCCGGTTGTTGTGATAGAGGACGTTGTGGCCCAAGGGGAGCCCGCGCGGACCGCACATGACCGGAATATCCTTCCACACGCAGAAGTCACCCTGGCCCGGATGCGGCGTTTTGGTCAAGTCCAGATCCACGTAGTTTGCGACGAAGAGGTCGAGGTACCCGTCGTGATAGTAGTCAAAAAACGAGCACCCCGATCC
>JALYVD010000372.1 GCA_030853405.1 Acidobacteriota bacterium
GTTCCGGGAAGAACTGCTTGAAGTGGATCACAGACCAGGCAAAGAACTCAGCCGAGAGCAGAGTATCGGTATGGGCATCGCGGTTTAGACGTGGTGCGCACACCTTCGGATGGGTGTTCCCCTCGGCTTGATAGTTGCTACCCCGGTGCTTACTTGCACACGCGGCGGGGTTGTTCCAAACGCCAGTTACGTTCTGGCGGCCCTGCACAGGTTAAAGAGAATCCTCTAAGACCCGGCTGCACGGGCAGCAGCTAGGTTTGTATTAATGCTGGTGAATACGCCCTTTATGCTGGTGCCGATACCGCTAAGAAGTGAAACTGCGGCTAGCGCTACAAAGGCGAGGAGCAGAGCATATTCGACCATATCCTGGGCATCCTCTTCTTGCCAGAGTCTTTTGAGAATCTGCCAAACTATGACACTGCCGAACGCGGGTTGAGAATGTGTATTCTGACCTGCTTCTCCTTGCACGAATTGAGGCATATGAATAAGTAGTTGGATCGACGCTCAATACTCTCACGAGGAAAGATCACAGCACGGCGTTACGAGCGACCCTGCCCGGCGAGCGTTGTCAATGGGTCAGCTTCCCCGTTATACATCCATGTGGATAGACAGGTGAGACTCTTTTGACCGTGACGCCACTAAGAAATCAATTGGGCAGGACAGAGAATGCCTCCTCCTCTTCGCGCGTTTACAAGTTCTGCCCCGGTTTTTCAAATCAATAGATCCACTCTCAATTTCGTATGAAGGGTGAAGCGGAACACATTGTTCACGGAGGGCAGATTGGCAGGCGGGCTGACGAAAGAGAAGTGGAAAGATTATATGGCACGCTCCCTGGATGGAGGTGCCTTATTCACGTCAGATGAGATGGCCGAAGTTTTAACGGAGATCGCCAAGTTGCGTCCGGATTTGCGCATCCGGCGATGGCCACGTTGGCTTAGCCGTTCCGACCCTCGCAGTCCACGATTCTCCTGGATTGCGGAATCGAAGAGTTGAACAACCCTCGGGTTGGCGCGCTAAAGCTGCCGGTCAACATTTTTTCCGCAGCTTCATTAAGGTACGCCGGACGTAAACCTACATCCAACAGCGCGGTAGTGATACTCTGTCAGACCATGTGAACGCCCTGGGTTACGACAATCCTTCTTGCCGGACATTAGCTCCCTGAGCTTAAGAACATCGCCACGTTGACCTGATCAGGGCCGAGTCCGGGTCATGCGCGTGCAGCCGAGATGCATATAGCCGCGGCTGATCTTAGTCCTGTTTGCCCTTGTCCGTCTTACGAACGCCTTCACTTCCGCCGAAGAGGGTCGATAGGGAGTCTTTTTATCCAGCAGCGTGCGCCACTGCTCCACAAGAGCATCTTGTCTTAGGACCGGGACCAAGCCTTCAACTCGTTGGCAAGTCTCGCAGTAGCGATACTCTTCTAATCCGATCGGCTTGGCCTCCGTGAGTATTCGCAACGCTATCTGTCCCTTGCCAACGGGCTCCAAGCAACGTGAGCAGATGCAATAGATCTCACCCTCATCCGGGGAATGCAGGAACGGCACATCGTATCCAGGATCGACCACAGTCACTACATTCGCGCCGGCATCCTGGCTGCTTGTCAGTTTCCTGCGATTTCCAGGCGTCGTTCTAGGCGTGCCCTTCACCTGCTATTTCCGAACGTGAACGTATTCGATCTTATGGTCGGCACTGACTTGCTGGGCGCCCAGCAACTCGGCATTCAGTTTCATCAAGCTCTGAAGATTGGTGAGAGCGTGTTCTACGCCGATTTGAATTTCGAAGCAGTCCGACGATTCCTCGCAACAGGCGATCACTTCTCCGACGAAAAGGATGTCATTGTACTCAACGCTAACAGCCAGAGATGCCCCAATCGGCTCCCCGGTCGTAAGAGTGAGATATCTGCTGGTAAAGCTGGTGAATGCGCCAGTTACCACCCTCCTCGTGCCATCATATGCGATGACTTCCACTCTGACAGGATCAGGATGCTCGAGAGGTATTGTTCTCACGCTTCACTTATCGGACAGCCACCGCAAAGCTAGACCCAAGCCGGGAACCGCGCTTTGCCCATCGTGCCGTTGCCGCCCGTCGTCCTTCCGCGCTCCGCTCTTCTGATGTCATTTTGGCAAATCTACTCGCACCCAGAGAACTGAGACGACTCGCTCGAGCAAACTGCCCGAGCAGGCTCCGGATCTCCTTCTCGCTCAAGGTACAGTGACACTGCGGGCACGCAATCTCTTTCGACAAAGGCTTTTCGATCGCTTTTACCATCAGGCCGCTTTCCTGGAATTCTCAGCTTGAATGGTGACCTGGTTCTCTATACAAAGCCGAGCAGATTCGATCCGCTCATCGATCCAGGATACTGGCATCAGGTATTCATCAGCGAGCTGCTGCAGTGTTGCACCCCGCTGCCGGTCTGCATATAAACGAAAGGGGAAGTACGAGTCGTACAGTAGTTCGTAAGCGTGTTGCCCAGCCATATACGACAAGGTGCGGGCATCCCAACAATCCTCTCCGGTGTAGGAAAAATACTCTTTTCCGGATACCTGACATTGATGCCGACGCCTCCTGTGTCTCAAGCTCCTGCCGGAAAGTGAGAGAAAAGCGTCAGAGGTCCACTAGCGTTCTTTGGGCCCGAAAGTATATCCTTTCATTCATCACCCTTGTGCTGCAGATCGTGTTCGTCGGAATCTCCCTCCTGCCGGAGTGGAATGAAGACCCGCGCTTCGAAGGCGACAAACTGGGCTATCGCAGTTAACAGGTTCTTCTCTCTCGGCACGCTGGCACAATCCGCCGACCTCACCCGTCTTTAACGCCTACGTAAGTTGACGCGTGAGGAGCCCTCGGCTGGAGTCTTGAAGTTTTAGGACAGCCATTGGAATGCTCCCATCGGAAGTTCGCTGCCTTTTGGTTTGTACCAGGAAAGTGGAACCAAGGACCACTTATTGTCCGCGCCGGGGCGGCCAGTTGGCTGGCCCTGAGAAAACCACCTCGCCGTTTGACCGGCAACCCGCAAGGAAATTCTGCGACACCTGTCACACCATGCCCGCTGCCACGGCTTACAGTATGGAGCGCAAAAGCCGCCAGCAAAATATATTTGGCGTCGCGGTTGGGTTTTGCCTTTTCTGGCCCTCTTTATCTATAGAGGCCATTATGCGCAAAGCATCCGGCAGATCTAGAACAAATACCCGGATTTGTAATTATCGGCCTCCAGGACGCTCGTGCATTCTGGAACCTAAGAAATCGGTTTCGGAGGCCAGGGGCAGCCGTGCTTGATAGGCGAGAATTATGCGTGAGGAGTCGCTGGAATCAGGCAACCAGCAGCAATCCCGTACCGATCCGGATACACGGCGAGAGAACGAGCGCAGCCGCATTGAAGATGTCGGCGCTGGCGCCGAATTGTTCCGCCGCGCACACTTGGTTCATCTCCGAGCCCATTTTGAAGCGTTCTGCGAGCACGGGAGCAACACGGACATCTCCGCGTTGTGTGCTGCCTTGGAGCACTTACTTGTTCCTTCTGCCATCATGCCACCATCATGCTACTTCAACTGTTCTAGTAGCATGATTAAGTAGCATGACGAAGACAGATCTTCTGGACGCCATTGCCCAGCTCCGCAAAGTGGGAACTGACCTCACTCATATTGAGGCCAAACTCGTACGCACCGAACTGCCGAAACGCATATGGGAAACTATCTCAGCATTTTCCAACACCTCGGACGGTGGGACTCTGATCCTGGGACTCGCCGAGGACGCGAACTTTGACGTCGTAGGCGTAACCAGCGCTCCGCGAATCCAGCAAGCCCTTGCGAACGTCTGCAGCGAAATGGAGCCTGCTGTTAGAGCTCACATCCAAGTTCATCATATTCAAAAAGAAAGCGGTCGTAGTAGCAGAGATTCCCGAACTTCCGGCAGCCTGCAAACCCTGCTTTCATCCCGGCGCCGGTCTTACTATGGCGCATTCGTTAGAGTGGCCGATGGTGATCGAAAGCTCAGCCACTACGAAGTACAAATGTTGCTAGCTGCAAGAGGTCAGCCAAGGGATGATGAGGACCCTGTAGCAGCAAGCAGTATCGACGATTTTCAAAGCCGTCTGACGCGAGGGCTCCTTAATCGGCTTCGTAAACGTCCAGGCAGCCCTTTCGCCAAGCTCGATGATGAAGCCATCCTTCGCAACGTGAAGGCCTTGGTTCCGCTCCGGAACCAGTGGGTTTGTTCACTGGGGGGGCTCCTTGCTCTGGGCAAGTATCCGCAGCAATTTTTTCCGGCATTGGGAGTAACGTTCGTTGTTTATCCTGGAACGGCCGTCGGCGAACCCGGGCACAATCAGGAACGCTTCTTAGACAACGTGCGGATTGATGGCCCGGTTCCTTCAATGCTTGAGCCCACGCTTGCGGTGATTCGACGGAACATGAAGAACCGCTCCCTTGTGCGGGGTCTCTACCGAGAGGATGTTGAGGAATACCCGATCACCGCTGTTCGGGAGGCCATAATCAATGCGTTAGCGCATCGTGATCTGAGCAATAGTTCCCGGCGGAACTCCGGTGCAAGTACAGATGTTCCAAAACCGTTTAGCCGTATTGAATCCTGGCGGCCTCTTCGGGCCTGTCACGGTAGACTTGCTAGGTCGCGAAGGAATATCATCTACTCGCAACAGCACACTCCTGCGCTTGCTTGAAGATATTACGCCTATTGGAGAGCGTCGCGCGGTTTGCGAAAAGCGCGGCTCCGGCGTAGGGGCGATGCTGGCGGCATTAAGTAACGCTGGGCTTCGTAAGCCTGAGTTTGACAATCGAATATCCTCCTTCAAATTGACTCTTTTCAATGATTCAATCGCGGCCAGCGCTGTTGCCGGCATACTTCGGAGGCGTGATAGAAGAGATGAGATATTAGCCATTCTCCGCAATCGTGGCGACCTTTCGAGGGCAGACATCGGCAAAGAAATGGGGCTGGCCGACTCTGCTACCAGGAAGTGGCTGGCACTTTTACGAAAAGAAGGCAAAATAGCTACCACTGAACCCGCCAGGTCAAAGAATGTTCGGTATCGTGTGAGCACCTGAGATCGGGATCTAGTGGCGGAAGGTTCATCGCCGCTAACCCTCGGTACCGCCGATTATCAGAACCTGGCAGGTGCCGTGGCGGAGCTTACGGGATCGTAATTTTCAGGATGGCTAAAGAGCCGACCTGGAAACATAATGAATCCAATGCTTGAAGGGCCATGCCTTGACTTTGGCCGGAGAATAGCCGGACAGTTGCTTGAGATTCGCTCAACCTACACAACATCCGATGAAGCGTATCGCTGCTTTAGAACCCTCTTGATGCAAGACCCTCCCGAGCCGGACCGTATACCGGTCGAATGGATACCAATCTCGGACCATTGATTGGCGGCGCTGCGGCGGTCTCTAAACGCCTGCGAACTTTCTCTGAGCCGAGTAGTTCCTTTCGGTCACTCTTAATCACGGATCGACCGTGCCGAATGAGAGCGAGGCGGCGACGGTAGTTGAGCAACACGTGTCCAAAAACCCATCACATTGCGTATCTTTTCGAAAAAGATATCCACGTCGGAACTCTTCTCGATAAATGCATTCGCGCCTGCCTCGTAGGCCGGGTTCGGATTGTGACTTCCGCTCAGGACGACAATCGGAATTGGCCGCAGGCGGCTGATGGACCGAATAGCTTGGATGAAAGTCACGGACTCCGTACAGTCGGCGCCGAAATCGGTAATCACCAAATCGAATTGGCGGGCGTTCAAGATCTCTCTGGCTTCCTGCTTGGTTGATACGAACGTCACATTGCAGTGATGGCCGCATTCTTGGAATGCTTCACGGATCAAGCAAACGTCTGCCGGATTGTCCTCAATCACTAAAATTTCATACCTTCGCTGCGAGTCGCCGAGCATTCGAGTGTGCGAAGGGCTGTACTAACTTACACGTCCGTCTTTAGCGGCCGGAAAGTTGTACCCCTGAAGAACGCCTTCAGGGGTACATCCCCTCACTGATCCTCCTTCCCTCGGAAATCTAGATTTAGGCGAGAACTACTTTCCTCTTGCGAGCGATTACACCGGCGCCAAGAAGGCCAATGCCCATTAACAGCAAAGAGGCCGGCTCAGGAGTCGGTGTCAGGCTCAGAGTTCCTGAAAATGGTGTTTCAACCGGAACTGAACTCTCCAACTGCGCAACACTCATCCCGCTGAACGTTGCGCTGAAGACGCCGTCATACGCGGTCTTGCTGCTATCAGTGGTGTTTAGAACGTATCCCGTGAAATCGATTGCAGCGGTGGCTCCGACCGCTGTGTCAGTAAGAACGAAAGGCGAGGGGGGCGGGCTGGGAAGATTGCCCTGAAACACTTCGGTCAGAAACAACTGCAGATTCGACCCGCCCGTAGCGAAGGTCATGAATTGAATAGGAGTGGCCAGAACTGTACCTGCGGGCTCCAAAGTAGAATTGAGGCTTTGGATGGTGCCGAATTCACCGGCGAAAACTCCATTCGCAGCGAAGATATTGTTGACGGGCGATGTGACCTCAAAAACGCCAGTTCCCGGTGCCGGTACATAGGGAGCACCCTGTGGGTAAATTCCAAAGCTTAAATAATCCGCCCCAACACTTGCATCGCCCGAAACGCCTAGGACAATGGTGCTGGAGAAAGCTGGAAGCGCCATTAAGACGCCCAGAGAGAGAGCAGGTAAAACTGCTTTAAACGAGATTCGCATTCAGATTCCTTTTCTAGAGAGCAGATCAGAATCTATGTCTGGGCTGCTGCACCTTGAAGGTATGTTTTTGCTCGATTATCGTCAACGATCAGGGGTTTCTCTTAAGCCGGTACGTCATACAACGGTTTAGCCCTAGCGAGAGGGTGACCCTGTTAGCAATATGCGTCCGGGCGCCCCAGCGCGACTGGAGCGAAGCATCGCTACAATTGGTGAAAGGATCGAAGCGATGGCCACTTATCACTTGCCCTATGCTGAAGAACATCTCGCAGAGCTTTTCGAGGAAGCCCGGAGCGGTGAAGACGTGATTATCGTGCGGTTCGATGGCAGATCTTGCCAGTTGCTGCCGCTCGCCGACGTGAAGAGCGAGGCACCCTTGAGTGAGCAATTCACGGTCTCAGATCTGGAACTCCCCGGCTCACTCGTTCCTGCCTGATTCTTTCGGCGGCTTCCCCGGCCCGTGCCATTCCCAGCAGAGCTAGTGACTCAGCTTATGGGATTCGGTTGATCCCGAGCTTTGAGCATGGCGTCTGCCCAGCGGTATGCTTCGCTTGCTAATCTCTCGTGCGCAACCTCTTCCCTGTGTTTGTCCGTCAGCGCCGCGAAGGCCGTGCTGGTTGAAAGATTACTCAGCAAGGCTGCAAGAGCCGCAGTTGCGAATTTGTCCCGCAACTCTTGGTGTTCTTTGGTAAAGGTACCCACTTGTAACAGTCTAACGTCCGGAGTTGAGGAGAGTCTCAAGACGGCATTACGACGCCGTGGTCTCAAGATGCCGCCCAGCAACCGCCGCGTTTACAGCGGCGTGGGTACCGTGATCTCCCACGCCACGAGGCCGAGCAGGGCACGTCTGTGATAGACCTATGGTGATCCTACTTACACCTGTCGTCTAACAGGATAACTTTGCAGCCTGCGGTGCGCTCGGCGCTACGCAACGGAGAAATGGTTGCGTCCCAACTCAGATCGGTCACCTAACTTGCTTGCTGTAGAAGACAACCCGGCGGATGCAGAGCTACTAAAATCTGTTTTCGCGGAGGTAGATCCCGGGTGTCGCATCACGGTCGTCGGCGACGGCGAAGCGGCGGTTGCTTATCTCCTCAGCCATGCGGCCTCGATGGACCATCGACCGGATCTAATCCTTCTGGACCTCAACCTTCCCCGTATGAATGGACATGAAGTGCTTCGGTTCATCAAGGCGGATTTGATTATGCAAACCATTCCGGTTATTGTGCTAACCTCTTCGACGGTTCCGGACGATGTCACCTCGGCCTACTGCAGCAGGGTAAATTCGTACTTGAGAAAGCCAAATAACTTCAAAGAGATGTTCAAAATGGTCCGCGCACTGCAGCGCTTTTGGTTACACCTGGTGGTGTTGCCATCCGTTCGCTAGGATTGAGCTTTCGGCCTCGTGTTCTGGTATTTGACCCAGTGCCCCACCGAATTCTCTAGGCTGCACAATACAGCAGGGGCCGCAGTGCCAGCCACGGGATGTGGAGCGGAGGACGGAGGAGGTCAGACTGAGAGATTTACAACCGGATCCGCGCTTTCAATGCAGCGCGGAGACCCTTAAACAGGTACTGATTACCGAAGAACTGGAGACCCGATTTCATGGCGCTCCTAGATTGACTCTGGAGAATTCTACGTTGCGTGAACTCGTAGAGTGCCTGCGGGATCCCACAGAGCCGTTCCTCCAGAAATTCGCCGCTGTCACTCGCGAATTGTGCCAGGCGGGATCTGCGGGCGTGAGTTTATTGGAAAACACCGATTCCGGTGAAGAGGTTTTCCGTTGGGACGCGCTCGCTGGTATGTTGGCGCACCACGTGGGCGGCAGCGCTCCGCGTAATTGGAGCCCCTGCGGTCTCTGCCTGGATGCCGCAGGGCCGATTTTACTGTCCTATCCAGCCCGGGCGTTTGCCTATTTCGACGGGATAACCGTGCCCATTATTGAGAGTCTAGTGCTTCCTTTCTATGCGGCTCACAGCCAACCCCTTGGCACCATCTGGGTGATCTCGCACGCGGAATCGCGCAAATTTGACCTGGAGGATGTCCGAATTATGGCCAGCCTGGCTCAGGTGGTCGCCACCGCCTGCAAGGGAGTTCAGCCCGAAAAGTAACACCGAATTCATGCCGGAGGCGCGATTCCAACTTCCGGTGATGGGTACTCTACAGATATGCGTGACATCATCGGCTGGATCAGTTCATGTATTTTGCTCGTCACAGTCGGCAACCAGGTTTACAAACAACTTCGGGACGGTACGAGCCGTGGTGTTTCGAAGTGGCTTTTTGTAGGAGAGATTGCTTCTGCAGCCGGTTTTCTCACGTACAGTATCCTGCTTGGAATCACCGTTTACATTGTGACGAATTCTCTAATGATTCTGAATGCCCTCACGGGATTAGCCATTACGCTTCATCACCATCGCCGCGAACGCATCGCTGAGTAACGATACACGTGTTTGTCGAAACGAGGAACCACTTAAAACATCTTCGGTCCAATGTTCGCCTCGTCCGGGAACAGCCCGATCACCATTCCCGGACCATGGTCTCAATGAATTGGAGGCTGGTCACTCCTCAGCGGGTTCCACTCCTGCATGGCCCGTCTCCGCTTCACCAGCGGACCTTCATTCTGTGACGATCGTCACGCTGAGCGGTTGACCGCATTGCGCAAAGCTTCTTCTGCGTGTCACTTTCAGAATTATTTGACATAGGTCGTCAACATTATTTGGCATAGATGGTCTTCTTGGCTGACGGCGACCGAGCGAGGAGCCGACAGACAGTTGCCGGGTGGATCTTGAAAAGGCGTGCCGCATCGGCAGCCGTCTTGTCGCCCTTGGAAACCATCTTCCGAATCTCGGCCTGTTGTTGGGGAGACAGCTTTGGACGGCGTCCGCCAACCCGCCCCTCCTCGCGGGCAGCATCCAAACCGGCCTTGGTGCGTTCCTTGAGCATGGCCCGTTCGAATTCAGCGAAAGCGCCCACCATCTGCATCATCATCCGACCGGCGGGAGTCGTTGTGTCAATTGCTTCGGTAAGGCTTCGGAATCCGGCTCCGGCTTCTCCGAGCCGTTCCATTATCGTGAGCACGTCACGCAGAGAACGCGACAGTCGATCCAGTTTCCAAACGACAAGCACGTCACTCTTGCGAAGTTGATCGAGGAGCCGTTGCAGTTCAGGCCGATCCCAGCGACCACCGGATGCCTTCTCTCGAAAGATGCGCTCGCACCCAGCCGCTTTCAACGCCGCCACTTGCGCGGCGGTTTCCTGATCGTTGGTTGAGACTCGGGCGTAGCCTATGAGCATTGCAATAATGTATTGCCATTACCCTACATTAAGCAATACCTTTTTGCAACGCAGAAATCCACAGAAACGCGCGTTTCGCATTTCATTGCAAAAACGAAGGTTTTCGCAACTTAGCCAAAGGTCCAAGCGGCAAGTAGAAATGAAAATGGCCGCATGAAATCCGGCCATATGTTGGGACAATAATACGGGACAAAGAAATCACTGCTGCGCCGCGTGGCGCGGATCGTCCCTAAACTTACCCATTTAGAGAATGGTCAGGCGGGCTTCAATCCGCCGCGTGATCGGCTGTTCTTCTTCGCCGGTTGTGCGGAGTTCGCCTTTTTCAGGCAAACGCGCCGCCGCGAACATGGTCGAACTCGATTAATGAAACGTGCGCCGGTCGTCGGTAATGCCGGGCAAGGAAAAAAGCCTCTAAACCGTCGTTTAGATCAGTGCAAGGCGAAACGAGGAACGATCTGGCCTTGGATCATTCAGCTTGGGAACGGGACATCTTAATCTGTTTGGCAAGCGCGTAAGCGGCCGGGAGATCACTATCATTTTCGACGAGCGTGCGGCCGATCACTAACACCGAATTGTTCGGAGACAAAATTTGATTCATCCCTTGGGGCACGGCTCCTTTCCAGCTTGGACCGCTAATAAGATATTCGCCAGCTCCCTTTCCCGTGGTTCGTTTGCCGACGTAGGCAAAGTTCGCGTTCTTCGAGGGATCATTGAATTGCACACTGTAGTACCGGCTCGCCATGTCCGGCACGTGCAAGACTTGCGGTCCTTTTCTGAGGTCTAACCAACCGACCGTCACGAGCGTGTCGTGATTTACGCCGGTGGTCCACAGCTTTGAGGCCCCCGCAGGCGGGTGCAGGGGATCTGCGAAAAGCGCTGGCGGTTCTGTAAAGAGCGTGTTGATCGGGATGGGGCCGTTGCCGCCTCCATTGACGAGGATTGCTCTCTTGAACATTACGAGAAATATACGCGGCCAAAAATAGATGCCAAGGAACCACACCGCGACACAAACCCCGCCGAAGAGAAGCAGATGTTCGTACGCCATTTGCATCATTTCGCGCAGACTACTGGTGGCACCGTATACGTGCCGTCGAGAATGGCCGAGCCGGGCATGTAAGCGCGGAGCCACAGTCTAAACTTGCCGGTGGGCGTCGGCAGCCAGTTCGATTCGCGGCCTGCCGGAGCGTCATTCTGAAGGTAAATATCGACAGATCCGTCGGTGTTTGCCGCAAGTCCTGATCGATCACTGAGGCAATACCGATTGATAGGGTTCGCCACAAAACGTTCTCTCGCATCGGCCATAGTCAGCGACCAAAATGCGTTGACTGGCGGAAGGCCGCCGGGCGGAAAGCGCAGGATGTAATTGCGCTCTCCGGATAGCACCTGACCCGCGCCATCCACCTGCGTCCTCCAGTAAATCGCTTCCCTCGGTGAGTTTACCGGGCCGGGAAATATCCGGGTGCATGCGGCGCGCAGAAACATACCGTTGCCCGGCTCACCGCATCCGTAAATCGTGATCCAGCCATTGACTCTCGTGGCCTTTAGCCTCGCAATAATTTCGACCGTGACAACCGCCAAGCCCCAGCCAACGAGGACACCTTGCACCAGAGCGCTACGCAGGGTCAGTGATGCGGGAAAGAAGAACCGATGGATGACCACCCAGCCGCATACGGCTGCGATAAGCGCCGTGAAATATGCGTAGTTTCTCTCGCTCATATTTGTGCAACCGCAACGAAGAGGAGCGGTGTTTTGATGCTAGCATTTTGTCTCCAAAATGCCCCTCCTTAGATCAGCACAAGACCTTCTACCGGGGCGCGGCCTCAAACCCTGAAACATTCAAAACCCGCTGATTGTTGGGGTCCGCGCCGTGTTTCATAAACTACCCTTTTCGGGACGCTGTGAGGTTCCGATTCCAGGGATCCTTCCCGCCGCCGCTGTGTTGGTCCAAGTCATTAGGCTTGCCCAATGACGAGGCTCGCGCGCGCAGCCTCCACGACGGCTTTGGTCACCTCTCGCAGCGAGTTGACTTCGAGGATTCGTTCCATCTGCGTGAGGAGACGGTTCAGCAACCGGAAGTTACCGCCCGTGATGCGGATGATCGCAGCGACCGTCTCTTGGTCCAACGGCAGAGCAGGAAGCTGCACGCCGGGCGGCGTCCACCGTTGCTCAAGCAGTTGGCGAATCTCCGGTGCACCCAAAGGGCGAAACTCGTGTACGAAACCGATGCGGGAATAAAACTGTGGATACCGCGCCAAGCGCTTCTCCAGCCCCGGCATGCCGATCAGGATCACGCCAATCTCGGCGGTGTCGAAGATCGCACGCACCTGTTCGAGGCTGGCCATTCGCAGGCGGTCAGCCTCATCAATAATGATGAGTGTCGTTGGGTCGCCTAGTTCCATATCTCGTACGCTGTAATCTTTGGCGACCTCGCCGTATGAAGGGCGGAGTTCAGGGAACGGCTCATTCAACCAGTCATGTTTGGTGAGAAGCGTAGCCTGATGTTCTTCGTCTCTGCGCCGAATGGCGTTCAACCGTTCTTCCTTCTCGAGTCGCAGTGGGCGTCTGGCCAGGTCTCTGAGTGTGTCGCGAGAATACCTGATGCCGGAGGCGATGTTGCCGGGCACGTTGACAACGTCAGGAGTATAGAAAACCGTGTCGAGCGTGGGAGCAACAGCAGGACCTGAGCCCCAGCGGTCTGATTGCTTGACCTTGTCCCAACGGCTGTAGCTCCGGGCAGAGAGCGTCTTGCCGACTCCCGGCGGCCCGTAGCAGAGACCGATGTACCGATACCGGCGGCATGCATCGCAGAACTCTGCGAACCGCCGATGCTGCATCGTTTCCACAATGGCCGATGGGCCTTTACTATTCGTTTCTATATCGTTTGAGGGCGGGTGCTGATCGTTTTGTTGGTGGCTTATCTGGTGCTGAAGATGCATCTTCCTTCTCCGTAACTTCTCCGCGCTTCAGGTCGAGCAGCGTATCGACGGCGGTCTGCCGGTCCCGGAGGACGCCGCGCAGTTCCCGCCGTTGCCGATTGCGAGCACGGAGAAGCTCTCGAAGCGGAACTGTGGCACCAGCGAGTTCCGGACAGACGGCCCTGCACAAAAACTTGTCCTCGTGGAAGACGCGGATTTCGGCCATGTCCCTCGGGTCGAAGCGCAGCGTCACGGTTTCCCCAACGTACGCCGCGAGCGTCGTCGAAATGTAGCGGAGACTCTGGAAGTGAACGCCATCCACTCGCACTTGTCGCGCCTTGGCCACTTGAATCAGCAGCAAGTCCAGTTGCTCGAGGGAGTCCGGCATTCGAGGCAGGAAGCCGTTAGCTTCCCAGCGTTCGATGGGCAGTGTCTTCGTTTCGGCGCATTCCCGGCGGTGGTACACGTCCAATAGGAAGGTGCGGAACAGGGCATCGAATTCCGCCAACGTGATCTTTGGCTTTCCGCGCACCCCAGCGCCGCCCGCTGGGGCGTAGCCGTCCAGCTCGCACAAGAACATCTCGTTCACAGTTGAGAAGAAGCGTTCGATCCGGCCTCGGCCCCTGGGTTTACCGGGAATTGAAAAGACCAGCCGGATTTTCAAGTCGGCGCTGACCTGCTCCAAATGTTGGGAAGTGAAATCGCTTCCGTTGTCCGTGTAGAGAACATCGGGGATGCCACAAACGATCCAGCGCGCATCTTCTTTGCGCCAGATTGACTGTCGCAACGCCAAGGACGTGTGCAGGGCGGACGGGTCTTCGAAGGAAAGGAAATATCCAGCGATCGCGCGGCTGTAGTCGTCGATCACGATACTGAGCCACGGCTTGGCGGCCTCACCATCGGGCCGAAGCAAAAGAATGTCGAGCAGCGTGTGGTCGGCCTGCCAGATTGCATTCGGACCGGAAGCCTCTCGGCGGTGAACCAATTCGAAAGTGTCGCTGTACGCCTTGGTGCCTTCGTGGGCGAGAGTGACCAGATCCGCTGGCAAGCTGCGGACGATGTTGAACACGGTGCCGTAGCTCGGAGCCTTCTCGCCAACGTCCTTGGATAATCTCGACACCTGTCGGTACAGCGCTGCAATCGGCAACGGCGGTTTTTGCAGGGCGAGACCTTCGATGGCTTCCTTGAGCTTGGCCGACACAACGCGGCGTTCACCACGATCCGTTCGTTTTTTGCGAACCAGCGCCGTCAACCCAATCCGGCGATACTCCGAAACTAAACGATGTGCGGTCCGATATGGAATCCCGGCGGCGCGTACAACCGAGGTCAGCGGCTCGTGGTTCTCAATGTGAGGTTGGAGCAGCCGGAAGCGCTTCATCGCCAGCCTTCGCGCCTCTTCCGACAGACCCGCCAGTTCGTCCATACTCAAAGAGTATGCCAAATAATGTTGACGACCCTATGCCAGATAATGTTGAAAGTGACAGTGAGCCAATGGGTTGGTCAAAGCTTTTTTATAATGACACCCCCCGCAAGCTCCTCGAAGACGCCCTCACTCGGTCCAATGAGGCTCTTACCCGGTATGCGGCTGTGGTCAGTCACGATTTGCAGGAGCCATTGCGCACGATAAACTGCTTTGCCGCATTGCTTGCTAGCCGCAACGGGGACAAACTCGATGCTGAAGCGAACGAGCTTCTTCGCCTTATTTTGGATTCATCCACCCACATGGGAAAGCTTGTGTCGGACCTGCTGAAATTCGCTCTGCTGGACAGCGAGAAACCATTGGCCAGATCTGTTCATTTGGATGATGATTTGGAGGCTGCGGTAAGCCTGCTGCGCGCGTTGATCGACGAATCGGGCGGTTCGATTACGCACAACCCCTTGCCCAATGTCGAGGTTGATCGGGGGCAGATGGTCCGCTTATTCCAAAACCTCCTCGGAAATGCACTCAAATTTCGAAAGCCGGGACAATCACCCCTGATCCAC
>JALYVD010000379.1 GCA_030853405.1 Acidobacteriota bacterium
CCGCTTTGTTTTTCTTCAATGAAGATCGTCCCTGTGCCGGGGCGGTACAGCACGATGTGATCTAGATTGCCAGTGCCCTTGTAGTCAAAGGCGAACGCCTGATCGGATGGGGACTTGAGGTCGTAACCGCCGATCCCGTTGAATTGCGCCGACGCCGTAGGCGCAACAACGGATAAGGCTGCGCTCATGAGCAAAAGCCATTTGAGCGTCGAACTGCGGACGAACCCGTAACTGGCTGTCGATTGCCGGCTTGCTGAGGCTGACATTGCTGTATGCTCTCTCCTGTTTCGCATTGATGTGTAATTGACCTTGAACGACGCCGTTGAACAACGGTGAAGGTCTGCCTCTGCGAGACCACAGAGAAGACATGTAGCTGGGTAGAGCTTATCACGAATTCCCGCCGAATCCGCCATTGATTGCAACTGCGCCCCGGAACGAACCACCTGTTGCAGAGAACCGGTAAGCCGTTTGGGCCGGAGACGTCTTATCGCCTACTCGCCCGTCCCAACATGAGACACACTCGCCACTTGTGCTCCTCAACAATATAGAGTATACTCCTTAACAGGAGGCATCAATACCCTTAGATGCGATCGACTTACCCGGCCACTAGCTACGATCCAGCCCCCCTTATAGATCTCACGGCCCGATCGGAGCGAGAACGCCTCAGTCCATCAGCCCTCAAGGCCTTCTTCAATCTGGTGGACCGCTGGGGCGTGCGGGACGAGGATGCACGCGCTCTTCTTGGAGGTGTATCGAACGGTCCTTATTACAAGTGGAAAAAGGAACCGGAACGATTGCTGGACGCCGATGTGCTGACCAGGATTTCCTACCTGATCGGCATTTTTAAAGCTCTGAACATCTTGTACGGCGAGACGTTGGCGGATGAATGGGTGCGGCTGCCGAATAGTAACCGGTTATTCGGGAAGCGGACGCCGTTGGATTACATGATGCGCGGAGGCGTGCCCGCTATGCAAATTGTCCGGTGTTTACTCGATGCAAGGCGCGGAGGGATGTGAATCGGCCGAACGAGTTGCCGCCGGTTCATCTGGTTCGTCAGTACGACACGCATCGCCTGATCCCTTCCAAATACAATTCGGATCTTGGCAGCGTTCTCTTGCGGATCGCGGACAACGGCAAACATTTGCAAGACTTGTTTGATCTCGATCAAGCTACCAATGCTCGTCTGTGGGGAGAGAATGGACTGCTGCCCGGAATCGGAAGCCACGAATTGGTTTTTGGCGTTCCGAATTACCGGATCGTCAATGCGGCGTTCACTCATGCTCACCCACTGGGGTCGCGCTTCAACGGTCCGGACCGTGGGGCGTGGTACGCGGCGTTTGCACTCGAAACCTCGCAGGCGGAAGTGGCATTTCACAAGACGACGGAATACACGGAGATTGGACGATTCGAGGACAGCATCACCTATGACGATTACACCTCGGACTTCAGCGGCGATTTTCACGACATCCGGAACTCGCCGGAATTCGGCTCCGCGCTGGCTCCCGACAGTTACGTCGCCTCACAGGCCCTTTCGCGGCGTCTTGCGGACGCGGGCTCATTGGGCATCGTGTATCCAAGCGTCAGACACCATGGCGGCACGTGTATTGGGTGCTTCCGTCCCACGCTGGTCGTGAACGTCCGTAAAGACAGACGGTACCGCTTTACATGGGAAGGTAGTCCCATTCCAAACATCACCTGCACAACTACGAATCGCTGATCCCCCGTATTAAACTCACCCGTATTAAACTCACGAAATGCCGCTCTCTCTGACGGGCATCCAGAAAAGTTTTGGCGGCGTAAGGCTCTCGACGACGGCAATCTGGAAGTACGCGAAGGCGAAATGCACCTGCTGATGGGCGAAAACGGCGCGGGCAAGAGCACGCTGATGAAGATCGTGGCTGGCCTGTATCACCGCGCTGCCGGTACCACGTCCTGGCGCGGCAATCCAGTTTCCTTTACGCGTCCGGCCGAGGCTTTTCTGGACTGCGGGAGCTCGTCGAAAACCGGCTGGGTAAATCGCCGCGCGGTGGAAATTTGCAGGGCGGGGAAGGCAGTCTTATCGGCGCTTTCATCATCGGCTTGCTTTCGAACGATCAGCTTGCTTTCGATGACAGCCGTATAGGTAGTTGTCCCGGTGTTTTTGTCCGAGGACTACCGCGTCCACACTCTTAGAGGAGAATCATGTCCGCATTACAAGATTTGTTAGTCGAAGAATTGCAAGATCTGTTGTCCGCCGAAGCGCAGCTCGTCAAAGCTCTGCCGAAGATGGCGAAGGCCGCAAGGGACCCGAAGCTCAAGCTGGCCTTTCAAAAGCATCTGGAAGAGACCAAAGGGCACGTTGAACGTTTGAAACAGGCGTTTGAAATTCTTGGTTCGAAAGCAAAGGCCAAGCACTGCAAAGGCATGGAAGGTTTGATTACGGAAGGCCAGGAAGGGATCGAAGAAGGAGCGGAAAAAGAGGACGCGATTGCGGATCTCGCGCTAGTCGCAGCCGCTCAGAAAGTGGAGCACTATGAAATCTCCGGCTATGGCACCCTGCGCGCGGTTGCCGACCAGATTGGTAACAAGAAGGTTGCGAAGCTGCTGCAGCAAACGCTAGCTGAGGAAGAAAAAACCGACAAGCTGCTGACCCAATTGTCGCCTTCTCTGCTGGAATCGGCGAATCGGGAACCGGCGGGAGAAGACGAAGAAAAGATGGCGCCTGCGATGTCAAGGCGCGGCTTTCGGGGAAAATAGCTAGTCCGCGAGTCCGTGTTTGAGAGCGAACCTGACCAGTTCCCCCGTGCTGTGCAGGTTCAGCTTCTCCATGATTTTCCCGCGATGGGAATCGATTGTGTAGACGCTGAGATTCAGGCGCGTTGCGATTTCTTTGTTCGTCTTGCCTTCCGCGATTAGCTGGAGTACTTCCCGTTCGCGGCCCGACAGCAGGTCCACCGGATCCGTGACATCTTTGCGATAGTCGTTCAGCAACGCGCCTGAAACAGCTGGGCTAATATAACCGTCGCCCTTCGCTACCGACCGCACTGCGTTCAACAGTTCCGTATCGATCGCGTCTTTCAAGATATAGCCCCGCGCTCCCGCTTTCAAAATCTCTCTCACGTACACGGCCTCTTTGTGCATACTCAATACCAGCACCTTGAGGCGAGAGTTCGCTTCCACCATGCGGCGCGTGGCTTCGATGCCGTTTAATTCCGGCATGGCCACGTCCATCAAGACGATGTCCGGCTTCAGCTTCTGAGCCATTTCGACGGCCTCGCGCCCATTCGCCGCTTCACCGACTACATCGAGATCGGAGTGCGCGGAGAGAATCAGCTTAAGCCCTTGACGAACGATGGTATGGTCGTCCGCTAGTAAGATTTTTATCGCCCGATCGGACACGCTACTTCGATCTCCACGCCTTTGCCATTGGCCGCGCTTATCTTAAGAGTTCCGCCGCAGCCTCGCGCTCTGGTTTGCATTCCCGCCAAGCCAAGACCCTGCGACTGCCGCCGCTTCATCATCTCAAAGCCGTTGCCATCATCCCGAATCGTCAACGTGACCTTTTGCCCATGCCTGTTTAAATCAACCGCCGCGGACTTCGCTTCCGAGTGGCGCGCGACGTTGGTTAGCGCCTCCTGCGCAATGCGGAATAGATGCGTCTCGGTCTGATCCCGCAACCGTTGCCCGTTCAGATCGCTCCGATAGCTGACGCCGATACCGGTGCGCTGCGCGAAGTTCTCGGTGAGCGAGCGGAGCGCCGCATCCAATCCAAAGTCATCGAGAATCGTCGGCCGCAGCAATTGAGACATCTCACGGACGTTCTTGATGGAGCCGTCCACCAACGTCATGCAATCGTCTACGCGCGTTTCATCCGTGCAGGCGCCACGTAACGCGGAGAGGTTCGCTTTCACCGCCGCTAGCGACTGCCCGAGTTCATCGTGCAGTTCATGCGAAAACCGCCGCGCCACATTCTCCTGCGTCTCCAGGAATTGATATTGCAACTGGGTCAACTCGGAGGCTTGTCCTTCCAATCTCTTGAACAAACTCGCGGAGGCCCGCACCACCCAGGTCGCACACAGCAGCGAAAGTCCCACGCAGCAGCAAAACAGCCAAACCGTCCAGCGTAACAGTCCGTGGCCTTCTTGATAAATGCTTTCGCGCAGGAACTCCGCCTGTTCGTAAGCGGATTCAAGCGCGAGACTCATCTGCCCGCGCGCCTGCAGTAATTGACTAAGAATTTCTTCGCGTTTGACGACGTCGCCCCGGTGCGCCAGTTTCAGCCAGCTCGCATTCAGTTCCGCTTGCTGCCGCTCGATGTCGTCGATAGAAGCTTTTGCGAGCGCTTGGCGATTGGTGAAAAGTTGCGTATTCTGATTGATCTGGTGAACCGTTCTTAATGCTACGAGCAGAGCCGATAATAGCAGCAAAGCCGAAACGCACAGGCCCAACAGTAAGAGCCGCTGTAACTGCTTTGGACTTACCGAATCGCCGGATTGCCTCATCGTGACGATTCTTTCATTAATATTCGCCCGTGGCTATCCCGTAAACACGGGATTCAGATTACCTTTATAACGTGATGGCGCAAAATCGCGCAAACAGGCAAAGTAGAGATGTGAGCGGGACACGCCACTAACTAGGAGAAAAAACATGAAAGCCTCATTTACATCGACTCTTTTGACCGTATTTGCAGTTCCTTTCCTGATGGCCGCTCCGGCCGCCAAGAAGGCACAAAACTCATCGACCTCGACCACTCAGACAACGTCAACAATGACCAAGTCCAAGAAGCATCATCACAAAAACAAGAGCACCGAGAGCAGCACCACTCAAACGACTTCCGATACCAGCAAGTAACATTTCCGCTTGGTACGTCAGGCCCGGGTCTTCGTGATCTGGGCCTTTTTCGCGTGTGCCGGGCAATCCTTTAATCACGGCAGTATCGCTATCGGAGACCGCCAGAATGCGGCTTTCCCGACAGTTGGATCCAGCACACTCACCTGGCAAACGTACTTCCCAGGCGGCAGGTTATCCAGGTTAAGGCTGAATTTTAGAGGCACCGTCTTTAACGAGTTATTCCATCCATGTGACGCCTCAACAGGTTGCGTTTCGAAAACCTTTCTCTC